>JAYURJ010000129.1:0-12652 GCA_043756275.1 Betaproteobacteria bacterium
GGTGGGTAAAGCGAAGCGTGCCCACGCCGGCATCGATGGTGGGCACGCTTCGCTTTACCCACCCTACGCGCTGATTTGCGCCAGTTGCAATTGATTTGCCACAAAAAAATACCGTGTCATTTCGAACGAAGAAAGAAATCCGCTTTTTCATTGCGCTGTAAAAAGCAGATTTCTCACCCGATGAACCTGGGTTCGAAATGACAGGGGTTTATTGTGGTGATGAATTTAGCGCGGATAAAAAACGCATAAACTAATCAAACACTAGCACTGGTGCGGCTTTCAAGCATAAATGCCGCCACGAACCCCGCCGAATGGCGATCTACATAATTGCAAGCGGGCTAACTATCCGTAGCGATTGCGCAGCTCACCAATGCCTTCAATGATGACGCTCACGTCACTCCCGGCTTTCATCGAGCCCACGCCTATCGAGGTGCCGCAGGCGATGACATCACCGGCTTCCAGCGTCATGTCGTGCGAGAGCAGACTCACCAGCTTTGCGGGCGGGAAAATCATGTCGGCGACCGGATAATTCTGCCGCTCCTGACCATTGAGAATGGTTTGAATCGATAGTGTCAGCGGATCAATGCCGGTGGCGATGACGGGGCCGAATACGCCGAAGGTATCGAAACTTTTCGCACGCGTCCATTGCGCAAAGCTTAAATCCTTGAACAGTAATTCGACGGCGGTGACATCGTTGATACAGGTGTAGCCAAAGATAAAATTGTGGACGTCAGCCTCACTGACAGCGCAGCAACGCTTGCCGATCACGATGCCCAATTCACCTTCATACACCACCTTGCCCGAATATGCGGCAGGCACGCGGATGGCGGCTGCGTGGGGATGAAACGCGTTATTGGCCTTGAGAAAATATAGCGGCTCAGGCGGAATGGCTTGATTCAATTTCTCCGCGAGCGCACGAAAATTATTCCAAAGCGCAATCATTTTGCCGGGCGTGCAGGGCGTCAGCACTGTCACCGCGTCAAAGGCAAGCGATTCCCCGGTCGCGACGGGGTCGACAAACATGTCTCCACGATGGATGGCAATGACGCCGTTGTCGATCTGCCCGAAGCCAATTTGCCCTTGATGCTCAAAGCGTATCCAATGTGCCATGCTTGTCCCTGTTGATTAAGTCGGTTTAACCGATATTGTGCCGGGCGGCTGTTGTGGTGTCGAGTTGGCGGCATCATTGACACGCAATATTCAAGGACAAATAAAAAAACCGCCGGACGAATCCGGCGGCAAACACGATCACCCTCGGAGGGGGATGATGCCTGCCTTCGACGAATACGATTTATCGACATCAGACAGTTGCATGCTACGTGGCCGACCTTGAACAAACCCTACCCGCGCGGGTGGGTTTTTTGCGCACCAGATTCCAATACATAATGTGCCAATTAATTCTGTGCGCCAATAATTGCCCCAATGAAAACCCTGCCCGAACTGTCACGCGATCTGACGCTTGGCAACACCACTTCCGAAAAACTGGTGCGCGCGTACCTTGAATCCATCGCCGATCCTGCTGGCGAAGGATCGCGGGCGTTTATCAAAGTCTATACCGACACCGCACTTGCCTCGGCCCGCGCCAGCGACGCCGCACGTGCGCGCGGGCACGTCGCTTCGACGATCGCGGGCATCCCGATTTCCATCAAGGATCTTTTCGATATTGAGGGCGACGTCACCCGCGCGGGCTCCAAAATTCTCGCCAACGCCGCGCCCGCCACCGCTGACGCGCCCGCAATCGCCCGCCTGCGTGCGGCCGGTGCCATCATCCTCGGGCGCACCAACATGACAGAATTTGCCTATGGCGCACACGGCATGAACGCGCACTACGGTACGCCACGCAATGCCTGGGATCGTCAGGCTGGACGCATTCCCGGCGGCTCGACTTCGGGGGGTGCTGTGAGCGTGACCGATGGCATGGCTGCGGCCACGATTGGCTCCGACACCGGCGGCTCGGTGCGGATTCCCGCAGCACTTTGTGGCATTACCGGCTTCAAACCGACGCAGGCGCGCATCCCGCTGGCCGGGGCATTTCCGCTGTCGTTCACCCGCGACTCCATCGGCCCGCTGGGGCATTCGGTCACCTGCTGCGCGTGGCTGGACGCCATCATGGCGGGTGTGGCGCCTGAAACGCCGGCTGTGTTTGCGTTAAAGGGTTCGCGGCTCGGTGTTCCCAAAACTATTCTGCTCGATGGCTTGGCGGCAGAAGTTGCCGATGCGTTTTCGCGCGCGCTCACCGCACTTTCCAAGGCTGGTGCGATCATCGAAGAATTCGATTTCCCAGTGCTGCAACGTGAAGTCGATGGCAGTAAAAAAGCGAACTTCTCGGCCGTTGAAGCCTATGCGCTGCATCGGCAACGTTTGGCAACGCATGTGGATGAATTCGATCCGCGCGTGGCCAGGCGATTGCTGCTGGGTGCAAATATCAGCGCTGCCGACTATGTGGATTTGCTGCACTTGCGGCAATCGCTGATCGCGTCCGCAAACGCAACCACCGCACGCTTCGATGCGTTGCTCGCACCCACTGCTCCGGTCGTGGCACCGTTGATCGCCGGGATGGAAGCGTCGGAGGAATTTTTCCTGCGAATGAACGGTCTATTGTTGCGCAACTGCGCGCCGTTTAACGTGCTGGATCGACCCTGCTGGTCTTTGCCCTGTCACCGGCCGGGCGATGCGCCGGTCGGCTTGATGGTCGTCGGCGAAACAATGGGCGACACACGCTTGCAGGGGATCGGGTTGGCCATTGAAATGGCACTTGAAGCGGCACTGCGAGGTAGCGGTTAAAACCCGCGATTCTTGCGTTTGGTTTCTTCCGCCTCTTTCACGTCGGCGGCCATTTTTTTCTCAGCCATTTTCTTGTCCCAGCCTATCATCGGTGTAATCACATTCCACCACAGCATGAGCAATGCAAATGGCGTGAGCACCCAGAGCCAGCTCCAGTTACCGACCGGGGGAATATCGAGAATCTTCAGCAAGAAGATGATCACGAAAATGATGGCGAGTGGCATGACGAACTCCTGAACGAAACGATATGACCAACAAATTAGCACAAAGTAGGTCGCCTTACCTGCAACAGCACGCAGACAATCCGGTTAACCGGTAGCTATGGGGCCGGCCGGTAGCGCTTGTGCGACCGGCCACTGCTGAAGTCAACGCATTTATTTGTCAGGGCGTTAGCTGCCTTGCGCCACCCGACTGACATCACAAAATTGCAAGAAGCACTTAAACTGTCTATAGTTTCCGACTGACTTCATCCCAAGTCACGATAAAATTTTGGAGAACACATGAAACGCCTTTTTACTGCATTGACCGTCGCCGGTTGCGCCTTTTTTACCACCGGCAATGCCTTAGCCATCGATGAGTTGCACAAGAAATACGCCTGCACCGCCTGCCATGCAGACGATAAAAAGCTGGTCGGCCCGTCTTACCAGGAAGTGGCCGCCAAATACAAGGGCGACAAAGATGCCGTGAAAAAACTGTCCGAGAAGGTCCGCAAAGGCGGCATGGGCGTCTGGGGACAGATCCCGATGCCCGCAAACGCCAGTGCGACGGACGCAGAACTAAAAACGATGATTGAAACGGTGCTCAAGACGAAGTGAGTACATTGCGTCAATATGCAGGGAACATACAGGAAAAAAAGCCGACCGCTGCGTCGGCTTTTTTTCGTCCTGCCGCGGCGCTGGCCACCCCAAATTACCCGAGTTTTTGATTGACAATCGCGAAAATCGGTTCGCATAATTATGGTTGTTGCGCTTTTGTGTCATCCCAACTTTCCCATCCCCCTTAATCATTCCTATTTTGGAGCTGCTCCGATGAAAAATTCCTACAAACTCGTATTCGCCGCACTGCTGGCCGCTGGTATCGTCGGCTGCGGTAAAGAAGAAGTAAAACCTGCCCCTGTTGCAGCACCCGCAGCACCGGCTGAGCCTACCGTCACCGTGACTATTGCCCACGCCGGCCCGCTGACCGGTTCCATCGCGCACTTGGGCAAGGATGACGAGAACGGTGTTCGCCTTGCTGTTGATCAAACCAACGCCAAGAAGATCAAGATCGACGGCAAAGTGCTCAATATCAAGTTCCTCACCGAGGACGACCAGGCTGACCCAAAAGTCGGCACCACTGTTGCGCAAAAACTGGTCGATGCCAAGGTCGTCGCTGTCGTGGGCCACCTCAATTCCGGCGTGACGATCCCGGCTTCCGAAATTTACGCCAAAGCCGGTATTCCGGTCATCTCCGGTTCCGCGACCAACCCGACGTTGACCGAACGCGGCCTCAAGAACGTATTCCGCACCGTTGGTCGCGACGACCAGCAGGGCCCGGCATTGGCAACTTATATCGCCAACGAACTAAAAGGCAAGAAAGTTGCGCTGATTGACGATAAGACCGCCTACGGCGAAGGTCTGGCTAACGAAGTCGAAAAGACCCTCAAGGCTGGCAAATTGAATCCAATCGCCCGCGAGCGGACCACCGACAAGGAAACCGACTTCAAAGCCATTCTCACCAAGATCAAGGGCAAGAATCCTGACGTCATCTTCCACGGCGGCATGGACGCAACCGGCGGCCCGCTGTTGAAGCAAGCACGCGAACTCGGCATCAAAGCGGTGTTCGTGTTTGGCGATGGTGCCTGCACCACCGAAATGGCCAAGCTCTCTGGCGCTGCGGCTGAGGGTTTCGTCTGCTCACAGGCAGGGTTGCCATCAGAAGCCGCAAGCAAGGAATTCCTCACCGCGTTTAACGCCAAATATGGCGAAGTCAAACAGTACGCACCGTATTTTTACGATGGCGCAATGGCCATGATTGAGGCGATGAAAAAAGCCAATTCGGCTGATCCGGCCAAGTTCGGCCCGGAGATTTTCAACGTGAGCTTCACCGGTGCCACCGGCAAAGTTGAATTTGATGCCAAGGGCGACCGCAAGGACGCCGAAATCACAATCTTCAAAATGACTGGCGGAAAACTGGTACCGATGTCGTTCGTGAAGAACGGCGTGTCCACCGCGTTTGCTGCGCCTGCTGCTACCCCAGCCGCCGCGCCAGCTCCAGCGGCTGCACCTGCCGCTGCCCCGGCGAAACCAGCAGAAGCGCCAAAGAAGTAATCACGCCACAATAAAAAACGGCACCCAAGGGTGCCGTTTTTTTTTGCGCGCCGGGTTCATGCGGTAACATCTTAGGCAAATGGATATATTCCTTCAGCAACTGATTAATGGCCTTACTCTGGGCTGTGTGTACGCCGTGGTGGCATTGGGCTACACGATGGTCTACGGCATCATCCAACTCATCAATTTTGCGCACGGCGAAGTGGTGATGATCGGTGCCATGGTGGCCTTCAGCGTGATTACCGCACTGGCGGGATCTGCCGTGCCGCCGCTGATTATTGTGCTGCTTGGTGTGCTGGCAGCGATTCCGGCTTGTGCGTTGGTGGGCTACACCGTGGAGCGCATCGCTTATCGTCCGTTGCGCAATGCGCCTCGTCTGGCGCCGCTCATCACCGCCATCGGTATTTCCATCATCCTCCAGCATCTTGCGTTGCTCATTTGGGGGCGCAACTTCATTTCTTTCCCGCAGATTTTTCCAACGCAAACCTACCACTTCACGACTTCCGCCAACAGTGCGACCATCACCAATGTGCAGATCGCCATCATGCTGCTGTCAATGGCGATGATGGCCGGGCTGCTGCTGCTGGTCTACAAAACACGCATCGGTATCGCCATGCGGGCAACATCGCAAAATCCACAAGTCGCCGGCCTGATGGGTATCAATATCAACAGCGTGATTTCTTTCACCTTCGTGGTCGGTGCCGGACTGGGCGCAATGGCCGGTGTGATGGTCGGTTCGTACTATGGCATCGCGCATTACCAGATGGGATTTTTGCTGGGGCTGAAAGCGTTTTCCGCCGCCGTGCTGGGTGGCATCGGTAATCTTGCCGGCGCGGTGCTGGGCGGCATTTTGATCGGCCTCATCGAAGCCTTCGGTGCAGGTTACATGGGCGACTTGACCAACGTCTGTTTTCTGAATGAATGGTTGCCCGGCTTTTCGCGCATGTGCGAGGCTAACGCAAACGGCAGCCTGTTTGGCAGCAACTACAAAGATGTTTATGCGTTTATCGTGCTGATATTGGTGCTGGTATTCCGGCCTTCCGGGTTGCTGGGTGAGCGGGTGGGAGATCGCGCATGAGCTTGCAAATGAGGCTCACGAAAATGCGCAAGAACCCCGCGCTGTTCTGGACCGGCGTGGTCATGATTGCCGTGGCACTCATCGCGCTGCCGTTTGTGCTGGCAATGGCAGGCACCGCATGGGTGCGCATCACCAACTTCGCGATATTGTTTGTACTGCTTTCGCTTGGCCTCAATATCGTGGTCGGCTTTGCGGGCTTACTGGACTTGGGCTACATCGCTTTCTATGCCGTTGGTGCGTATGTGTATGCGCTACTGGCTTCTCCGCATTTCGGATTGCATCTGCCGTTCTGGATCATCCTGCCGATTGGTGCACTGGTGGCATGCATTTTTGGTGTGTTGCTCGGTGCGCCCACGCTCAAATTACGCGGCGATTATCTGGCCATCGTCACATTGGGCTTTGGCGAGATCGTGCGGATTTTCATGAACAATTTGTCCGAGCCGATCAACATCACCAACGGCCCCAAAGGCATCTCCACGATTGATTCGATCAAAATCGGCAGCATCGACTTTGGCAACGACACGAAGATCGGCGATTTCATATTGTCAGGCACGATCAAATATTATTTTTTCCTGCTGGTGATTATGCTGATCGTGATCGTCATCAACCGGCGGCTACAAAATTCGCGCATCGGTCGCGCATGGGAGGCGATTCGCGAAGATGAAATGGCGGCGCGCGCGATGGGCATCAACACCACGCGCATCAAACTGCTGGCATTCGCGATGGGTGCCTCGTTCGGCGGCATTGCGGGCGGCATGTTTTCGGCGATTCAAGGCTTTATAAGCCCGGAAAGTTTTGTGCTTAACGAAAGCGTGATGGTGCTAGCCATGGTGGTGCTCGGCGGCATGGGCAACATCATCGGCGTGGTCATCGGCGCGGTGTTGTTGTCGTTTGTACCGGAAATTTTGCGATATACGGTTGAACCAGCGCAGATGGCGTTGTTCGGCAAGATGTGGATTGAACCCGAGGTGCTGCGTATGTTGCTATTCGGTTTTGCGATGGTGCTGATGATGCTGTTTCGTCCTGCCGGGCTGATGCCGTCGGCCGTGCGCAAACGCGAATTGACGAAGGAGTGAGTACGGTGGCTGGCCCCATTCTGGAGATCAGTGGGATCACCAAGCGATTTGGCGGATTGACCGCACTCTCAGACGTGAGCTTTGCCATTCCTGAGGGCTCGATCTATGGCTTGATTGGCCCCAATGGCGCAGGCAAAACCACGCTGTTCAACGTACTCACCGGCCTTTACCCGTTTGATGAAGGCACGTTTACATTCCAAGGCAATCAGCTCAAGGAATTGACGCCGGACCGCATCGCTGCACTCGGCATCGCGCGTACTTTCCAGAATATTCGCCTGTTCGCCAATCTTTCAGCCATTGAGAACGTCATGATTGGCCGTCATGTACGCACGCACGCAGGCGTATGGGGTGCGATCACCCGCAACGCCGCGACACGGGCGGAAGAGGCGGCGATACAAAAACGTGCGCTCGAACTGCTTACCTTTGTCGGACTCGACGCACGCGCCAACGATTTGGCCAAACACCTTTCCTACGGCGATCAGCGCCGTCTGGAAATCGCCCGCGCGCTCGCAACTGATCCAAAAGTGCTAGCGCTGGATGAGCCTGCCGCTGGCATGAATGCAACCGAAAAGCACTCGTTGCGCGCGCTGCTGGAATTGATTCGCGCGCAAGGCATCACGATTTTGCTCATCGAACATGATGTAAAGCTGGTGATGGGGCTGTGCGACCGTATTGGCGTGCTGGAATATGGCAAAAAGATCGCTGAGGGCATTCCTGCCGACGTACAGAAAGACCCGAAAGTGATCGAGGCCTATCTGGGTGTCGTGCCTGAAAAGGCGGCGGCGGCATGAGCCTGCTAAGTTTGAACGACGTTCACATTGGCTACGGCGGTATCAAAGCTGTCAAAGGGATTACGTTCGATGTGGCGGAGCATGAGCTGGTCTGCCTGATCGGTGCCAATGGTGCGGGCAAAAGCACCACGTTAAAAGCCATCAGTGGATTGTTGGCGCCGAATTCGGGCACGATCAATTACAACGGCGAGAACATTGCCAGTCAGGCCGCGTACAAAATCGCCAGTAAAGGGCTGCGGCTGGTGCCGGAAGGGCGCGGCGTATTCCCGATCCTTACCATCGAAGAAAACTTGCAGATGGGTGCTTACACGCGCAACGACAAAGCGGGAATCGCCGTCGATATCGAGCGCATGTTTACGTTGTTCCCGCGTCTCAAAGAGCGGCGTAGTCAAACTGCGGGCACGCTATCGGGCGGTGAGCAGCAAATGCTGGCGATTGGCCGCGCATTGATGGCGCAACCGAAATTATTATTGCTCGATGAACCTTCTATGGGCTTGGCACCAATCATGGTGCAAAAAATATTCGAGGTGGTGCGCGACGTATCCCAAACTGGCGTCACCATTTTGCTGATTGAACAAAACGCCCGCCTGGCACTCGAAATCAGTACGCGTGGCTACGTAATGGACGGTGGCCTCATCACGCTCGCAGGCGAATCAAAAGCATTGCTGGCGAACCCCAAAGTGCGCGAAGCCTATCTGGGCGAATGAGCTAAAAACTAGCCGAGGTTCCAATGTCGTTAAGCAAACCCGAACTCGCAGAATTGAAACGCGCCAAAGCATTGCTGGAGAAACCCAGCCTTGCTGCGCGTGCGTCCGCGATGCTGGGCGCGCCCCTCGACAAGGGCATCAAGATGTTGCCGCAGCGGTTTCAAAAAACGGTGCTCGAGGCCTCTGAGGCTGCAATGTTAAAAGCGCTCGATGTGGCGGTGAAATCCCACGGGATTGACGGCAAGTCCACGTCAAAAGATCGCTTGCACAAATTTGCGGCGGCGGCCTCCGGGGCGGTGGGCGGCGCATTCGGGCTGGCAGCACTTGCGGTTGAATTGCCGATCTCCACCACGATCATGTTGCGTTCTATTGCCGACATTGCCAAAAGCGAGGGCGAAAATATCCAGCACATCGAAACCAAGCTTGCTTGCTTGACGGTATTCGCGTTGGGCGGACGTACGGAAAAAGACGACGCGTCCGAATCCGGTTACTTTGCGGCGCGCGCAGCGATGGCCAGTGCGGTCACTGAGGCCAGCAAATTTCTTGCCGAGAAGGGCTTCAGTAAAGTCGGTGCGCCTGCGTTGGTGCGGCTGGTGTCGCTCATCAGTTCACGCTTCGGCATTGTGGTGTCAGAAAAAGCGGCGATGCAGGCGATTCCGATTCTTGGGGCGGCGACTGGTGCGTTGATCAACACGCTGTTCATCGAACATTTCCAGAATATGGCGCGCGGGCATTTCACGGTGCGGCGGCTGGAGAAAATTCACGGTAGCGAAGCGGTGAAGTTGGCGTATCAGTCGCTGTAGCGGTTAAACCCAGTCGCGTCCAATCAAGAATTTCTCGGCCAATTCTGCCTCCCGCGACCCCGTTTCCGGCTGCCAGTTGTAACGCCATTTCACCAGCGGCGGCAACGACGCAAGAATCGACTCGGTGCGTCCACCCGATTGCAATCCGAAGTGCGTGCCACGGTCAAACACCAGATTGAATTCCACATAGCGGCCTCGACGATAGAGCTGCCAGTCGCGCTGTTGTTCGTTATACGGCGTATCGCGACGACGTTCAACGATGGGCGCGTAGGCATTTAGAAACGCGTCGCCCACCGCGCGCTTCATCGCAAACGATTGCTCGAACCCAGGCTGATGAAAATCATCAAAGAACACGCCACCAATGCCGCGTGGTTCGTTGCGATGCTTCAAGTGGAAATATTCGTCGCACCATTTCTTGAAATGCGGATAGTAATCGTCGCCGAACGGTTGTAGCGCATCGCGATTGACGCGATGAAAATGCACGCAATCTTCTTCAAATCCATAGTACGGCGTGAGATCCATGCCGCCACCAAACCAGAACGCATCGTGTTCGGCATCCAGCGAAGAGCGGGCGATAAAAAAACGCACGTTCATGTGCACGGTCGGCACAAACGGATTGCGCGGATGCAGCACCAGCGAAACTCCCATCGCCTCCCACGCGCGTCCGGCGATTTCGGGGCGATTGGCGGCAGCGGTCGGCGGCAACTTAGTGCCGATCACATGCGAAAACAACACGCCAGCTCGCTCGAACAGATTGCCCTCTTCGATAATGCGCGAAATGCCACCGCCACCTTCGTTGCGTGTCCATGCGTCGGTACCGAACGGCTTGCCGTCGAGCGCTTCGAGTTTGGTAACGATGCGCGACTGCAGATCGAGAAGGTAGGTTTTGACGTCAGCGGTATTCATCTATTTTCTTCTCTGGAGCGTCCATAAATTCCGTTCGTGCTGAGCCTGTCGAAGCACTTGCAAAACAATCAGCTAGTCCAGTCAACCCTTCGATAGGCTCAGGGCGAACGGAACTCAATTTAGTCAAACTCCAGCACTGGTGCGGCCCCTGGTAATTTTCTGCTCTGCAATGCCCGCCAATAGGCGTTCTACGTATTTCATTTCGCTTCTAGCGCCGATCAATCGCCCGATACCCGATGTCATGACGATACTGCAACCCGTCAAATCGAATCGGCTCAAGCATCTGATACGCACGCTGCTGCGCAATTTTCACAGTATCGCCCAATGCGGTGACACAAAGTACGCGGCCACCATTGGTCACTGTTTTGCCGTTCAGCTCGGTCGTACCGGCGTGAAACACGCGCGCGTCATTGGTAGCCGCAGGCAACCCGGTAATTTCATCGCCCTTGCGCGGCGCATCCGGATAACCGCCTGCCGCCATCACCACGCCGAGTGCAGCGCGCCGATCCCACTCGGCATCAATCTGGTTCAGCGTGCCCGCGATAGCGTGTTCGACCAATGTCAGGAAATCGCTTTTCAGTCGCATCATGATTGGCTGCGTTTCCGGGTCGCCCATGCGTGCGTTGAATTCGACGACGCGCGGATTTCCTTGCGCGTCGATCATTAATCCCGCATATAAAAACCCCGTGAACGGCGCGCCTTCCGCTGCCATGCCACGCAAAGTCGGCATGATCACTTCGCGCATAGCACTCGCGTGCACCTCGGGCGTAACGACTGGTGCGGGTGAATAAGCACCCATACCGCCGGTGTTCGGGCCAAGATCACCGTCAAAAATGCGCTTGTGATCCTGTGACGATGCAAATGGCAATGCATGCACGCCGTCACACATGCAGATAAAGCTCGCCTCTTCACCTTGCATGAATTCTTCGATCACAACTCGGTGGCCTGTATTGCCAGTGCTGCCAGTGAACATTGCCTTGATCGCGTCGTGCGCCTCCTTCAGCGTCATCGCGACAACCACGCCCTTGCCTGCTGCGAGACCATCGGCCTTGACGACGATCGGTGCGCCTTCTTTTTCAACGTACGCGCGCGCATCAAAAGCGTTGGTGAACGTCGCATATTTCGACGTCGGAATCTTGTGCCGCACCATAAACTGTTTAGCAAAATCTTTGGATGATTCAAGTTGCGCGGCACGTTGTGTAGGACCGAAAATTTTCACGCCCGCCGCCTGAAATGCATCGACCACACCAGCAGCCAGCGGCGCTTCAGGACCTACGACAGTGAGATGAATTTTCTCGTCCTGCGCGAACTTGATCAGGTCAGGGATCGCGGTGATATTGACGTTGATGAGGCCGTCTTCATGCGCAGTGCCTGCGTTGCCGGGTGCGACGTAGACAAGCTGCACATTGGGGTTTTGGGTAAGCCGCCAGGCGAGAGCATGCTCGCGGCCTCCGGAGCCGATGACGAGTAGTTTCATTTGGAAATCAATCCGGCGAAATTAAGCTGACTTTGGGAAAGTATTTCGTGTAGCGTCGTGCGTCACGCGTTAGCAGTCGAAGTCCGGACACTGCAGCATGTGCGCCGATGAAGAAATCCGGCAACGTTCCGGTTCGCGTCCCGGCGCGTTTGCGGTATTGCTGAAATGCCTTGGCAGCGAGAAAACCGGCTTCAAACGGCAGTGCCAAGCGCTCTATCGGGAAAGTCGCGATTGCATTTTCGAAGTCTTCCATCCGCTGATAGCGCACAGAGAGTTCGGCGAAAATGACCACATTGATCGCCGCCTTTCCCTGATGCGCAACGCGATCAAGCTGATCAGCCGACCACTCGTACCAAACTGGTAGAGTAGAAAACAGGCTCTCACCTGCCCTCCCTCATCAAACCGTGCATGCGGTTTTCCCGCCCACGGCTTTCCGATGTTCTTCATGCCACGGCATGCGCATTGCGCCAGCCCGCAACCACAGGAACCTTGTACAGCCCGTAGCGTTCATAAAGGTCAGCATTCGGGAAACGGCGGTAGCCGCCTCCTTTGCCTTTCACTTTATGGCGCTTCATCAAGTGCGTACGCAAGCGCTCTTCCGCATGGATTCTGGCCTTGGTCAACATCCGGCTGGAGTTTCGGTAGTGGAAGTAGTTCGCCCAGCCTCGCAGGCTGCGGTTCACGTTGCCCACGATGTCGTCCAGTGCGATGTTGGTCAGTT
>JAYURJ010000130.1:0-4278 GCA_043756275.1 Betaproteobacteria bacterium
ACCTTCGTTTTGTTCTTGCCAACATTCTACCCACGGTATGCCGCGCACATGCAACGAACTAACCATTTTTTTTATCGCAATTATTAGAGGTGCCCTTAATAATGGTGGCAGAAGTGCTACCATTTGATATGAGGATCGTGGTGGATACCAATGTGTTGGTTGGCGCCTGTCTTGGCACGGGAACGGCAAATGCCGTTGTTGCAGCTTGCCTGAAGGGGCAGTGTATGCCCCTGATGGGGAATGCATTGTTTAACGAATACGAGGATATTTTCAGCCGCGGCGACTTGTTTAAAAAGTGCAAGCTGAGCCGAGGTGAGCGTGACGAATTGCTTGATGTACTATTTGCCTACTGCGAATGGACGCGTGTTTATTATTTGTGGCGACCCAATCTGCCAGATGAGGCAGATAACCACCTGGTCGAGCTTGCAGTGGCCGGTGGGGCGGATTTCATCGTGACGCGAAATCTACGTCATCTGCGGAACGCACAGTTGCGTTTTCCTGAGATACGTATCGCGTCTCCCGGAATCTTCTTGAAGGAGATATGACATGACAGCACTTACCGTTCGCTTACCTGACGAAAAACACCGGCGACTTAAGGCATTGGCCAAAAGTCGCGGCACACCGCTAAATCGTCTGATAGACGAAATGGCCACGCTGATGTTAGTCGAGTTCGATTCGGAAACACGCTTTCGACTGCGCGCCAAGCGCGGAACTGGGAAGGCTGAGCGCGGGCTGGCTTTATTGGATACGGCCGGGGGCTGAGACCGGTCTGAGGGGTATCCATTCGAGGCCCACCCAAAAACCCGCGAATTTCTCCCGTCGACCCGTTAGTTCATGGGCGTCCGCATTCAGGTAACCCAATTGACGTGATTCGTTTGGTCTGAGTTTTGCGTGTAAATCAAACCCGCAACCAAGTCAAAGCAGCGGAAAATTCGATCAAAACTGGACCTTCAGTAGCATCCCTAAAGTGTGCCGCAAAGTCTTGATTCGGCAGCGTAGAAAACTGCTTTTCGCTCCTACTTTACAGAGAATCAAGCCAATCCCGCAGGCAACGCTGTCCCGCAACTTCAAGTGATGGGCCAAAGTTACGTGTCTCTTCGCGTAATTGATTAACCGAAATCTTCGCCGCCGCCAGTTCACATGCGTGACCGATAAGCCAACGCTCCATGCCGTTGACCGCAATTTCTGGATGACACTGGAAGGCAAGGGTTTTCGTTCCCCAGGAAAATATCTGGTTCTCGAACAGCTCCGTTGAAGCCAATAACGTAGCGCCGGCCGGCAAATCAAAGGTATCGCCGTGCCAATGCAACATATTTGTTGCTGGACCAGCGAGGTAACGAACGGCGATCGACAGGCCCACTTCATTAACGGCTAGGGGCGACCAACCAATTTCTTTTTGCGGGCCGGCGTAAACCCTCGCACCGAGTGCCCGGGCAATAATCTGCGCACCCAAGCAAATTCCGATTAGTGGGCGATCTTCCTCAAGACGTTTCTCGGCAAAACGCAGTTCATCGCGCAAGAACGGATAAGCATCGCCTTCGTAAGCACCAATGGGCCCACCAAGCACAACTACCAAATCGGCTGCCAACGGATTGATAGCACTTAAATCGTTGACGCCGGCTTCCACGTAATGAATCTCGTAATGCAGTTCCTGCAATACCGATTCAAACGACCCCAAATCCTCAAAGGCCACGTGACGTATCGCAAGTGCCAGTTTGCGCATTGTTAAGCAGCTAACGGCTGATGCTCGCGGCAGATTTGGTCCGCTTGTTCGAGATCGAGCTCCACCTTGAGTAATCCGCAGAACGGTTGCCGATGTGGTCGTTGATGAAAACGGCAGGTCTTGCACTGCCCAAAAGTTTTGAAACCATTCGCGGCAATAAGTGCCTGGAGTAATTCGGCTAAGGGTCCTTCCAGGTTACGGAATTGTTTCGTTCCAACCAGTGACTCGGCGTCGCGCCAACTGGGTGGAGGGTGCGCTTCGGCTAGCAGGCGTTTTCCGGCGTTCGTCATCGTGAGATGCACGACACGACCATCGACCTCATCAGCCACCTTGCGTATCAGATCGAGTCGCTCCAAGACATTAACTCGTTGCGACATATTCCCTTTGGTCAAGCCAAGATACTCACCCACCGCCAGCGGCGTATCGCTAAACCGATTGGCGCGAGATAGGTAGTCAAGGACCTGCAAGTGGACCGGCTGCAGCTCGTGCGGCATCGCCTGGCGGCGCGCGTCGCTGCGAACCAGCGCGCCGATGCGTTCGATTAAGTCGAAGACTCGTTTGCTATTCATAAATATTATAGTAATGCAACGATACTATATTGACAAGTAACTAGTATCGCCAATATACTAGGTTATATGGTATCGTCGCGATACGATAGCAATGAAATAGGTAGGCGGTGTGCTGGGATGCGACGGGTCAAGCTGTCTTCATCCTATCGATTGACTCAAGAATGTAGAAGGAGTGCAGACAATGAAACTAAATCAAATTCGCTGGCGCACCGTTGCCGGCGCCGTATTAATGCTTGCAGGAACGATCAGTACCGCTTTCGCAGCGGGTCCGGCCAAGTTCAACGATAAAGGTGAACTGCTTTTGCCGCAGAACTATCGCGAATGGGTGATGGTCGGCACGCAAGTCACGCCAGACGAATTGAACGACGGTAAAGCACCGTTTACCCAGATTCGGACCGTTTATATCGATCCGGAAGGATTTGCCCATTGGAAGAAAACCGGCACCTACAAAGACGGCACGATGATGGTGAAAGAACTGGTCAGTGTCGGTGCCAAAGAAGGTCCGGGCAGCGGCAAAGGTTATTTCATGGGGGATTTCATCGGCCTTGAAGCGTCGGTGAAAGATGCCAAACGCTTCGCCAAGGAACCGAATAACTGGGCGTACTACATTTTTTACGTTCCGGATAAGCCGTTTCTGAAAGCCGCGATGAATTTCCCGACGGCCGATTGCGCCGCCTGCCACCAAGCCAACGCTAAAGATATGGTGTTCAGCCAATTCTATCCGACCCTAAGGGCGGCGAAAGGAACCGGCGTCTCAGGTGTTCAGCCACCAAGATAACTACTCACAATGCGTGGCGCCCAGCTCACGGGCGCTGCGTAGACAAAGGAGATATTTTGCCAAACACACAAGTCGATTCACCTAGCGCATTGGCACCCGAATGGCATATCGCGGAGTGGTTCAATGCGGATTCACCGTTGACGCTTGCGGATTTGCGCGGGAAGGTCGTCGTCTTGAATGCGTTTCAAATGCTGTGCCCCGGTTGTGTACGAGAAGGTACGCCCCAAGCACAACGCATCGCTCAACAATATGATCCGAGCGACGTCGCAATGATTGGCCTACACACCGTGTTTGAGCACCACGACGTGATGACGCCACGTGCGCTCGAAGTATTTATTCATGAAAACCGCTTGAGCTTTCCAATTGGTGTCGATCAACCCGATGGTCAAAACGGCGTGCCCATCACCATGCAGCGCTATCGCATGCAAGGTACGCCGACGCTGATCATCATCGATCAAGTCGGTCGCCTACGTTACATGAATTTGGCCAAGTTCCCGATCTTGTTGTAGGGACGGTTATCGGGAAACTGCAAGGCCAATTGTCGGTTGCGAATTAGGCCGCCACTTCAATCTTTTTTCAATCAAAAGGATTTATCCATGAACCAATCATTATCGATTCCCGGCTATACGTACGGAACAAGCGCGCTTTCACGCTCTCCTATATCGCTTGAAGACTTTGATCTACTCAAGAAAACCGTGCTATTCGATGATGACGACACGAAATACCTGCGAATGTCCGCGGACGTGTTAACAGAACAGACCGACGCCATCCTTGAAGCGGCTTTCACTCTTGACATTACTCGGCGAGCGGCGCAACTTGTAAAATGTACTGTGTAGATCAGTCCAGGAATCGAATTAATTACGAAGGAGGGACGGACGATGCAACAAACCGCTTGGTTAATTTCCCTGCTATTCATGGCGGTCATCGCTGCAATTTTTATATGGGTCGTAGTTGGCGCGGCGCAGCGATCGGACGCTGCGAGCAATCCCTACCGGTTTCGCGCGCTGCTTCTCAGCGTAATCGTTGCCGTGGGGGTAGGGCTCGCCGTTGCCACCCTTTCTCCTTGGCCGTTCGCCGCCCACGCACATAGCGCCGTGGCTGCGGACGTCGTGATCAATGTGACTGGTCACCAATGGCGCTGGCAATTTTCCCAAGACACGGTCCGGGTCGACCAAGAAGTGGAATTCCACGTCACCAGCGCGGACGTG
>JAYURJ010000131.1:0-12589 GCA_043756275.1 Betaproteobacteria bacterium
ATTGTCTCCCCGGCGAACAACCACAAGGGTTGCGCCGGGCCGGGGCCTAAGTTTGCAAGCAGGATCAGTTACTTGTAAAACTTGGATACCGGCCTTCGCAGGTACGACAGGGTTGTTAGAAGCTCCCTAGAATTAGACTCTCGCGCCGACGCGCCTTTCAGGCCGAAATTGACCGGAAAAGCGCGCCAATACTGATTTTCTACTTTACTGAATCAAACCGCCACTCCATCCCGCGCACCTTGCCCTGCACGGCGCCTTCAATGCGCGCCTTCATCGCACCGTCAGGCTCAATCCAGTACATCACGCGCTGCGGAAAATCGTGTGCGGGGTTTTCAAATACTACTTTCTTCTCGCCGAGCGCTTTCAACTTGAACTCGACCGGTGACTTGCCGCCCGGACTGGCGAGATAAGCAAGCCCCGTTGGCGTTTCAACGATCCGCAGAAATTCAAATGACGTTCCGCGCCGCGCTGACGTGGTCAAATTCACCGCCGCCATCATTTTTCCGCTCGGCCCCAGCCAGCTTTCCTGAACCGTGTCGCCGTCTTTTTTCTGCGTCCAGACGCCTGTCATCCACGATAGTTTTTCGATTTCCTGCGCATGCAATGGCAGCGCGGCGGCGACCATTGCGATCAGGGCGAGCAGTGTAAGAATGCGTTTTTTCATTGGTGATTTCCTTGGTTGAATGGATTGGAAAGAAATTCAAGCATAGGGTGCGCGCATTGGTTCGTATTGTACGAATCCGACATCAGGAGCGATTACGTTGCCGATTTTTCGCTGCCCACCATTGCCGCCGACAGGCCGTTTGTGCCGGTTGAAGTTTGCTCCCAAAACAGAGAATAGAAGACATTATTTAATGCGTATTGAACTGGAAAGCAACAAGCCATTGCCCTCGCACGAGTTTTGTTCTAACATGTCTTACTAATTTCTTACTAGAAGGTGTCGGCATGGAAAAGACCGTACTATCCAGCAAAGGGCAAATAATTTTGCCGGCCGCGATCCGTTCTGCCAACCAGTGGCAAGCCGGGGTTCAGTTTGCGGTTGAGAATACTGTTGACGGCGTGTTACTTCGCCCAATCAAGTCCGTGCCCACCACGACGCTCGCTGAAGTCATCGGCTGCACGGGCTACAAGGGCAAGTCGCACAGCCTGGAAGATATGGACAAAGCCATTACTACAGAAGTCAGATCGCGTCATGCACGCGGTTGATACCAATGTTTTGGTGAGACTACTCACGGGAGACGACGCTGAACAATTGAAGCGCATCGCCGTGCTGTTCAAGAAGGAATCCATCTTCATTGCCAAGACCGTTTTACTGGAAACCGAATGGGTGTTACGGCGCTTGTACCGCCTTGAACGCGTCATTGTGGTGACCGCATTTCGAAAATTGAGCGGCTTGGGCAACGTCGAGATTGAGCAGCCTCTGATCGTCACAAAGGCGCTGCAATGGTGCGAAGACGGCATGGATTTCGCAGATGCGTTACATCTGGCCTCGTGTCGGCATTGTGAAAAATTTGCCACCTTTGATAAGCAACTAAAAAAATCTGCTCCAAAGGCAGTGAAACAAACAGTGCTGCTGCTTTGAACTGAGGCTGAATTGCGCTTTCAGCCGTAGACCCTCCAAGAAATGCGGGGAAATGCGGGGGTCGGAAATGCGGGGGTCGAAGTCGAATTGTTTCTTACAAAAAGTGATTGGATTCCCGGTCGTCGCGGTCTGTTGCTGTCCTCACTTTAGCTTCGAGAGCATGCCAGCCAATTCGACAACGCCGATAGCGTCGACATCATCGCTGATCGGAAATCGCTCTGTGCCGCCATGCACCACAAAGCGCTTCGCCGGTTGCAGATCTTCGCAAGCTTCATAAAATCCGCGCGTCGGTTTGGCGGCGTGACTGCGTTTGATTTCAATGGCCCAACGTTTGCCGCCGGGCAATTCCAGGATGAGGTCGATTTCGGCACCGCCGGATGTGCGATAGAAGCCGGGAACCGTCAAAGGCGGTGCGGCGTCGATAAGATTTTCGGTCACGAACCCTTCCCAACTCGCGCCCACAACCGGGTGGCCAAGCAGGCTATCGCGATCCGTGATGTTGAGTAGCGCGTGTAGCAGGCCAGAATCGCGGATGTAAACCTTGGGCGATTTGACCAATCGCTTGCCGACGTTGGTGAGGTAGGGTTGCAGCCGTCTCACGAGTAGCAGATCGACCAATAAATCGGTATAGCGGCTAACCGCCTGGCTCTTGACTTCAAGGCCCTGTGCGAGACGTGACGCGTTGTGCATGGCGCCTTGATTGTGCGCAAGCATCGTCCAGAAGCGACGCAGCGTTTCTGCTGGCACGCGTGAACCAAACATGGGCACATCGCGCTCCAGATAAGTCCTGATGAGGTCTTTGCGCCAAGCCATGCTCTGTTTATCGTTGCTGGCTAAAAAACTATCGGGAAAGCCACCGCGTACCCACAGGCCTTCGTGTTGAGCTTGGGGAATTTCCAACACGGTCAGTGGTGTCATGTCGATGTAACTAATGCGCCCGGCAAGACTTTCGCCGCTCTGGCGCAGCAAATCCATGGATGCCGAGCCCAACAACAAAAAGCGCCCGGTGCGCTTGTTTTTTCGTCGGCCCTTGTCGATCAGCCCACGTAGCGTGAGGAAAAGATCCGGTGCGCGATGGATCTCGTCGAGAATGACTAGTCGATCTTCGTGCGCGGCCAAAAATGCTGCTGGATTGGTCAGCTTTTCACGCTCCTGAACGTCTTCAAGATCGATGTACAGCGCGCCCAGTTCCTCGCCAATGGCCAAGGCGAGCGTTGTCTTGCCCACTTGTCTGGGGCCGATTAAGGCGACCGCCGCCTGCTGGGAAAGAGCGGCGCGGACGGCTTTGAGCGCTTTTCGGGTCAACATATCTTTGCAAATTTACCATTTCACGGTGAATTTGCAAGGATAATTTGACATTTTGATCCATTTCTACGCTGGGTGAGGCAAGTCCGGTCCATCCTGCGCACTCTTATGGCAGTTTTCGCATCATGGATTTTCAGTGATTGGTGTATCAGTCAAACGCGGAGACCGCCCGTTCCGCGCGCAGCGGCATCCCGCGCAAGCCCCGTCTCAGTTTCCGCGCTGATCATCGCCGCAGAAAGCCCATTCAGCGACCGATAAAACGCCTGCGGCTGCTGTCCGGCGAAGCGCTTGAAATCGCGAATCATGTGCGCCTGATCGAAGTAGCCTGCGCCAATCGCGGCGGACGCCCAGCGGCCCGACGGCTCCTGCTCCAGCAGATCAAACTTGTGAACTCATTGACTGGCGGGGTGCTCAGGCCATTTATGCCCGAAACCCCCCGTCAAATGGCGTTCTACATCTTTACGCACCCAGCAGCTCCAGTAACGCCAACGCCACCACCCGCGTCGCCTTTTGCAGATCATCGAGCTTGAGCTTTTCATCTGCGCGGTGGCCGTTGGCTTCCAGCAACGTGTGCGGACCAGCGCCGTACAGCACAGTCGGCACGCCGGCCGTTGAGTAAAGACGCGCATCGGTGTAGATCGGCACGCCAATCGTTTTCACTTCCTCGCCCATGATGCGGGTGGCGTGTTTTGAAATCGCGGCCACTAATTTTTCTTGTCCCGGCATCGGCACAAATGGGGTGGCGAGCAGAATGCGGCGCACGCTGCATGAAATGCCGGGCCACGTTGCGAGCGCCGCTTTGATTTGCTGCGTCAGCGTTGCTTCCACCTCGGCGGCGTTCTCCTCGGGAATGATGCGTCGATCCAGTCGCAACATCACAAGATCGGGCACTACGTTGGTGTTGATGCCGCCGGAAATAAGGCCGACGGTGAGAGTGGGGCTTTCAATGCCTTCGACGGTCGATTTTTTGTCAGAGTAGGTTTTGCGGATCTCGTAGAGCTTGGAAAGTAATGCGGTCGCCGCCTCCAGCGCATCCACCCCCGTGTCTGGCCGCGCGGCGTGTGCGGACTTGCCGACCACTTGCACTTCCAGATGCAGGCAGCCGTTGTGCGCGGTGGTGACTGCATAGGAAAATCCGGCCGAAAGCGCGTAATCTGGTTTGGATAATCCTTTTTCAAGAATACGCGCCGGCCCGATCATGCCACCCGCTTCTTCGTCGTAGGTGAAGTGTAATTCCACCGTGCCGTGCAGCGTTGCGCCGCTGGCTTTTAGTGCTAGCAACGCATAGGTGTAGGTGGCGAAATCAGATTTCGATACCGCTACGCCACGGCCAAACATAAAGCCATCTTTCACCACCGCACCGTAAGGGTCAACGCTCCAGCCGAGACCAGGTGGCACCACATCGCCATGCGCATTAAGCGCAATGGTCGGGCCATCGGAAAACTTGTGACGCACGATGAGATTGGTGGCGCTGATCATGCCGTTCGTCTGCACCTCTGCTTGCGGGACCACATCGCGTTCAACTTTCAATCCCATCGCTTCCAGCAGCTCCGCCGCACGCTCACCATGTGCCGCGCAATCGCCGGGCGGATTGTCGGAAGGAACTTTGACCAGCTCAGCGAGGAAAGCAGTTTGTTCTTCGCGGTGGCTGAGCAGAAATGCTTCGACGGATTTTATGGCTTGTTCATTCATATTTGTTGCTCAGTAGGTTTGGGCAAATTTGCGATGCGCGATGCTTATGCGTTTGCGTGTTCTGGTCGAATCGCCATAACACTGATTTCCTGTCATTTCGAACCCTGCTTTATCGGGTGAGAAATCTGCTTTATATTTGTGATGAAAACAGCAGATTTCTCTCTTCGTTCGAAATGACAGTGGTTTATTGCGGTTTGAAATTTTCGATAAATCGCAGGAACACACGCGTGGACACATCAATGTCCGCAAGCGTAATGGCTTCGAGAGGATTGTGGCTGATGCCGTCTTTGCAGCGAACAAACAGCATCGCGATATCAGTAATGGCGATTATCGCCATGCCGTCGTGGCCCGCACCGCTCGGCAGCGAACGCACCTGAATATGCTCGGCTGCGATGGCATCGCCCAGTTGCGCCATGAGCCAGGGTGCGCACGTAGCGGTCTTGCCTTCATGGCTCGGGACGATGCTCATCGTGAGGTGTCGTTGCGCGCAGATTTTTTCGATCAGCTGCTTGATTGCTTTCGTTGCGCTCACACGTTCCGCGTCGCGCGGCGAGCGAACATCGATGGTGAATCGCACCCGGCCAGCAATGACATTGATGGCACCCGGAAAGGCCTCGATCTGGCCTACCGTTGCGACCAGATCAGGGGTTGTGTGTGCATGTGATTCAATGGCCAGCACGCATTCGGCTGCTGCGGCTAATGCGTCTTTGCGCAGGTTCATCGGTACCGTGCCAGCGTGCCCGGCCATGCCTTGAATCTCGACTACAAAGCGCCCGAAGCCATTGATCGCGGTGACCACACCAACCGCGAGTCCTTCGGCTTCCAGCACCGGGCCTTGTTCGATGTGAAGCTCCACGTAGGCCGCCACTTCGTCACGGCGTCTTGCTGCCTCGGCGATGGTTGACGGGTCCAGACCGAATTGCGTGATGGCGTCGCGCATGCTGATGCCGTTACGGTCGGTTTTGTCTAGTGCTGCCGCATCGAACGTGCCGGCAATCGCGCGGCTACCTAATAATGTGGCTGAAAAACGCACGCCCTCTTCATCGCCGAAGCCAACCACTTCGATGGCAACGGGAAGACGCGTCTTGCTTGCGTTCAGCGCGTGCACACATTCGATAGCCGCGACGACGCCGAGCATGCCGTCATATTTTCCTGCGTCGCGCACGGTGTCCAGATGTGAGCCGAGCATGAGGCAGGGCAATCCCGGCTGTACACCCTCATATCGACCGATGATATTGCCGATGGTGTCGATGTGCGTCGTCATCCCGGCATCCTGCATCCACGCCAGCACCAGCGCGTTGGCGGCGCGTTGCTCCTCACTCAGGAAAACACGCGTCAGCGCACCAGGTGTTTCAGAGCACAACGCGAGCGCTTCGCAGCGGTCCCAGATGCGTGGTGCGGATATGTGCGAGGCGGATGTGCTGAGCAGCATGGCATCAAGTCGGAGTTTTCCAATCTTGCCAATTTCTGACAGGCAGGCCGCGAATTCCTGCTCGCGCGCATTCGCTACGCGTGACGCAAGCGCGGCGAGAATCTCACGCTTTGAGCGATCCTTCACGGCCATCACAAATGGAAAGCCGAATTTCTCGCGATAGGTCTTGTTCAATGCACTCAACTGGCCGAGCTCCTCTGCTGTGCAACGATCCAGCCCGGCGCTGGTCTGTTCGGTTTGCGAATCTTGTGTCAGCCTGCCAGTAGTCGCTTCTTTCCCGGCCAGTTCAGGATGCGCGCAGATTAGCGCCAACTGTGCATCCACTTTTGCTATACGAACCGCCTCAACCATTACGATGTGTAGCGCATCAATTGTTGCAAAGGGACGTACTTCCCATGCCATTTCCGCCACCCACGGCGAATGCTCAAAAATGCCGCCGAGTGCAGCCACAAAGTGCGCGCGGTCGGCATTGGAAAGCGTGTGCAGATTATCTGTGGTCGTCATATGGATTTGTTAATGGCGTTGTGTGGGTGATGCGCAATCCAATGGTTGGCGATGTCAATGCGGCGGCACACCCAGACATTGCTGTGCGTGCCGATGTGATCGAGAAAACGTTGCAAGGCACGGAATCGTCCGGGCCTGCCGAGCAATCGGCAATGCATGCCGATCGACAGCATGCGTGGGTGCTCGTCCCCCTCAGCGTAGAGCACGTCGAAGGCGTCGCGAAGGTAATTGAAGAAATCATCACCGGTGCTAAATCCGCCGGGCATGGCGAAGCGCATGTCGTTGGTGTCGAGCGTGTACGGCACCACCAGGTGCGGACGAATTTCACCCGTAGATGTGGTTACCTCGGTCCAGAAGGGTAGGTCGTCGCCGTAATTGTCAGCATCATAAGTAAAACCACCGTGTTCCACCACCAGACGTCGCGTATTCGGGCTGTCGCGGCCGGTGTACCAGCCGAGCGGCGCAGCGCCGGTAAGGCACCGCAACGTATCGACCGCGATCCGCATGTGTTCGCGTTCTGTGGCTTCGTCGATGCCCTGATAGTGAATCCAGCGCAAACCGTGGCAGGCGATTTCATGGCCGAGCTCCACAAAAGCTGCCATGAGCTCAGGGTGGCGTTCCAGCGCCATCGCCACACCGAATACCGTAAGCGGCAATTTGCGGCGCTCAAATTCGCGCAAGATACGCCACACACCAGCGCGTGAGCCGTATTCGTAGATCGATTCCATGCTCATATGGCGCGCCGCAAATGCCTGCGCGCCAACGAGTTCGGACAGGAATTGTTCCGAATGCGTATCGCCATGCAACACACAATTCTCGCCGCCCTCCTCGTAGTTGAGTACGAACTGGACGGCGACACGTGCGCGTTCGGGCCAGTGCACGACGGGTGGCTGTCGGCCGTAGCCGATGAGGTCACGGGGGTATGGGGTTGATGCGCTTTGCTTTACTGGCGGCATGTCGGGATCTTGTATTCGTTGGCCTGCTGACGATTACCCCACCTTTGTTGGGAGACGGGTTGGGTAGGGCGAGCGTAGGAACACGCTAATTGCCGAATCATCAGTCAGTATTGAAACCTCAAAAAAAATCTAAAGCAAGTGTTCAGCCTTAGAAACGGCCGATTCTGGGATTATCATTGTGTTCATGACAACAAAATCGATAAGTTGCAAATAATGGGCCGACTCACCACACATGTCTTGGACACCGCGCTTGGCCTGCCGGGTGCCGGGATCACCGTGTCGGTATTTCGGGTGGCAGGGTCGGAGCGGCAATTGTTGCACAGTGTCGTGACCAATCAGAATGGCCGCTGCGACGAGCCGCTGCTCGAAGGCGATGCGTTTGCGACGGGTGTGTATGAGCTGGTCTTCAGCCTCACTGAATACTTTGCCACCAGTGGACAGACATTGCCATCACCCCCGTTTGTCGGTGATGTGGTACTCCGCGTTGGCATCGCCGATGGTAGTCAGCATTACCATGTTCCGCTGCTGGTTTCGCCGTGGAGCTATTCGACCTACCGGGGAAGTTAAGCGTGGCGGCACATCCTGAAACTGTTCACAGCCAGATTCGCTTTATTCTCGGCGGGAAGATCGTCTCGGTTGATGCAGTCGCTCCGACAAAAACGGTGCTTGCCCACCTGCGTGAGACCCTCGGCCGCCCTGGCACCAAAGAAGGCTGTGCGGAAGGCGATTGCGGTACCTGTACCGTGGTGGTGGGCGAGCTTTGCGACGGGCACATCAGGATGAAGCCGGTCAATTCCTGCATACAGTTTCTGCCCACGCTCGATGGCAAGGCCCTGTTCACGGTCGAGGACCTGCGTCAGAGCGATGGAAGTCTGCACCCGGTGCAGGAGGCAATGGTGGGCTGTCACGGCTCGCAATGCGGTTTTTGTACGCCAGGTTTTGTGATGTCGTTGTGGAACGTATATCTGCAACATATGGACAGCGGCGTGAAGGACAGCCGCCCCACCGAAGCAGAAATTCGCAGTGCGCTGACCGGAAATCTCTGCCGCTGCACCGGTTACCGGCCGATCATCGAGGCAGGGACAAAAATGTTTGATCTGCCGAAGGTTGAGTTTGACCAGAACACATTGCGCGCGAATTTACTGGCGATCAAGCGCGACACCTCGCTATCGGTCGAATACGAAAGCCAACATTTTTTCGCGCCAAAATCGCTGGCCGAACTGTTGCAACTGCGCGCTAATTACCCGAAGGCCACCATTCTGGCAGGCTGTACCGATATTGGCCTGTGGGTAAACAAGCAGTTTCGCAATCTGGGCGACATCATTTCTATCGGCGAGGTAGTTGAACTCAAGACGATCAGTAAGAGCGCATCGGCGCTGACCATCGGTGCGGGCGCGTCGTTGACGGACGCGTACGCTGCGCTGAAGAGCATTTATCCCGAGATGAATGAAATGTGGGAGCGGTTTGCTTCGCTGCCGATTCGCAATGCCGGCACACTGGGCGGCAATGTCGCCAATGGTTCCCCTATCGGCGACAGCATGCCTGCGCTGATTGCGTTAGGTGCTTCGGTCACGCTGGCAAGCGTCGCGGGTAACCGCACGTTGCCGCTCGAAGAGCTCTACCTTGGCTACATGAAAAATGCGATTGCGTCAGTTGAGGTGCTGACTGCAATCAACATCCCGCTGCCGGGCTTAGCGCTGCAATTTCGAACCTACAAAGTATCGAAGCGATTCGATTCGGATATTTCTGCCGTCTGCGCTGCGTTTTCGTTTCAACTCGAAAATGATCTGATCTCGAATGCCCGTGTCGCATTCGGCGGCATGGCGGCCACGCCTAAGCGTGCCGCATCGACCGAAGCCGTGTTGAACGGCCAGCCATGGAACGAGGCTACCGCGCGTGCGGCAATGACAGCACTTGCCATCGATTACGCGCCACTGTCGGACATGCGCGCGAGTAGCGAATATCGGCTCAGTACGGCGCAAAACCTGCTCTATCGTTTTTACCTTGAAACGCGTTTGAGCGAGCCGCTTCCTGCCAACAGTGTCAGTGTGTTTGCATGAGTGTGCATCCACATGAATCCGCACATCTGCATGTATCCGGCGAGGCCGTTTACATCGACGATATTCCCGAACTATCCGGCACGCTCTACGCGGCACTTGGCCTAAGCGAGCGCGCGCACGCGCACATCAAGTCGATTGATTTATCAGCAGTGTACGCGGCCCGTGGTGTCGTTGCCGTCTTAACCGCACGCGATATTCCCGGCAGGAACGACTGCGGCCCGATCATTCACGACGATCCAATTCTTGCCGATGGCGTTGTGCAATATGTTGGTCAGCCAATGTTTGTGGTCGTCGCCGATACGGTAATTGCAGCGCGCGCCGCAGCACGTCTTGCCAAGATCGAATACGACGAGCTGCCGGCTGTATTGTCGCCGCAAGCTGCCAGAGAACAGCAGTCATATGTGCTGCCGCCGATACATCGCGTGCGTGGTGAGCCTGACGCAGCGCTGGCCGCAGCACCGCGGCGGCTCAAGGGAACATTCGCGGTTGGCGGGCAGGAGCAGTTCTATCTTGAGGGCCAGATTTCCTATGCTGTGCCGAAGGAAAATGCCAGTATGCACGTCTGGTGCTCCACCCAGCATCCTACCGAAATGCAGCACATGGTGGCGCATGCACTAAACCTGAAATCGAACCAGGTTGTGGTTGAAGTGCGGCGCATGGGAGGTGGATTCGGCGGCAAGGAATCGCAGTCGGCATTGTTTGCGTGCGTCGCAGCAATTGCCGCGAAGCAACTCAACCGTCCGGTGAAACTGCGTCTGGATCGTGACGACGACATGATGATCACCGGCAAGCGCCATTGCTTTGAATATGAATACGAAGTTGGCTTTGACGACGACGGGTTGATTCGCGCCGTAAAAATTGAAATGGTCATGCGCGCGGGTTTCTCAGCTGATCTGTCCGGCCCGGTGGCGGCGCGTGCCTTGTGCCATATCGATAACGCCTACTATCTAAGCGATGTCGATGTTCGCGCTATTGCGGGGAAAACGAACACACAATCGAACACCGCCTTCCGCGGTTTCGGCGGCCCGCAGGGCGCGATTGCGATGGAGAACATCATCGACAATATCGCCCGCGAGGTAAACAAAGACCCGCTTGATGTTCGCAAACTGAATTTCTACGGTGAAGCCGGACGCAACACCACTCACTACGGCATGACCGTTGAAGATAATGTCGTTCACGAACTTGTGGCTGAGCTGGAGGTAAGCAGCGACTATCGCAAACGTCGCCAAGCGGTGCGTGATTTCAATGCGAAAAGTCCGGTACTCAAAAAGGGACTTGCACTCACGCCGGTGAAGTTCGGCATCTCGTTCAATATGGTTCACTACAATCAGGCGGGCGCGCTGGTGCATATTTACACCGATGGTTCGGTACTGTTGAACCACGGCGGGACGGAAATGGGGCAGGGACTTAACACAAAAGTGGCGCAGGTGGTATCGGCTGAACTGGGTATTAGTCTGCATCATGTGCGCTGCACCGCCACTGATACCAGCAAGGTCGCAAACACATCAGCGACCGCTGCATCTACCGGTAGCGATCTCAACGGTAAAGCGGCTCAGGATGCGGCGCGACAGATTAAAACGCGATTGGCACAATTGGCGGTGACCGTATTGGGTGGCAGCAGCGATGACGTGATATTCGCCAACGACATGGTTTCTGCAAATGGAAAATCACTCACTTTCCCTGAGTTGGTGTTGCGCGCGTATCAGGCGCGCGTGCAGCTTTGGTCTGATGGCTTTTACGCCACCCCAAAACTTCACTGGGACCGCAATACGCTTACAGGGCGACCGTTTTTTTATTTTGCTTATGGCGCAGCGGTATCGGAAGTAATTGTCGATACGCTCACAGGTGAATGGAAACACGTGCGTGCGGATTTGCTTCATGACGCAGGAAATTCAATCAATCCCGCCATAGATTTGGGTCAGGTTGAAGGTGCTTTTATCCAGGGTGCAGGGTGGCTGACGATGGAAGAGCTCTGGTGGAACAAAGACGGCAAACTGATGACGCATGCGCCATCGACTTACAAGATCCCTGCCGTGAATGATTGCCCCGCAGATTTCCGCACTGCGTTATACAAAAATGCAAACGTAGAAGACACCATTCTTCGCTCCAAAGCGGTTGGTGAGCCGCCACTGCTATTGGCGTTTTCGGTGTTCTTTGCGATTCGCGATGCGATTGCGAGTGTGGCCGATTACCGAGTAAATCCGCCGCTCAACGCGCCCGCGACGGGTGAGGCGATCATGCGCGCGGTTGGGACTGTGCGCGGGCATCAGAGGACGTGACATGGGCGACTGGGTTGCATTTCTAAAGCAGGCAAAGCAACGCGGAGAGACCGCAATCGTTATCACTGTTGCCGAGACCAAAGGCTCGGTGCCGCGCGACACCGGAACCAAAATGATCGTCACCGAAAACGGCGTGCATGGCACCATCGGTGGTGGTCATCTTGAATACAAAGCCATCGATATTGCGAAGAACATGATTGCAGCCAACGACCCGCGCGCCCTGCACCGCTTCGTGCTCGGCGCAACGCTGGGCCAATGTTGTGGCGGTGTGATGAATTTGGCTTTTGAGGCAATGGCTGCAGATGCCGAATGGAAGGAACCAGTTGCCACACCCGCGCCCGAGTTTCACCTTGTGCTTTTCGGTGCGGGACATGTCGGTCGCGCGGTGGTGAAAGTGTTGTCTGAACTTTCCTGCGCGATCACATGGGTCGATAGTCGCGAAGAAGAATTTCCGAAAGACATTCCAGCCAACGTGCAATGTGTGTGCACCTTTGATCCGGAGTGCGAGATTGATGCGGCGGGTGTCGGCAGTTATTTTCTCGTCATGACCCATAGCCACGCGCTTGATCAGGCGCTTGCTGAGCGGATTTTGCGCCGCGCAGATTTCGCTTACTTTGGCCTCATCGGTTCGCTGACAAAACGCCGCCAATTTGAACGGCGCCTACAAGATCGTGGTATTTCAACTGCGCAATTGGCGGGCATGAGTTGCCCAATCGGCGCAGCAGGCATCTATGGCAAAGAGCCTGCCACGATTGCGATTGCCGTGGCCGCAGAAATCT
>JAYURJ010000132.1:0-12472 GCA_043756275.1 Betaproteobacteria bacterium
TTCCATCCGGGATTTCGCAATTCCACCGCAAGCTACACGGTAAGTCTGCTGAATCCCAAAATCATTGCTGATCTCAATTTGTACGCGCACGGTTTGCACGTCGTTGAACGACCGTTCGGCAATTTTTTGCCGCTTGATGACACGCGGTTTCTCAAGGTGGGTGGGAGCCTTGCCGCCACGCAGGCCGAAATCGCAAAATTCTCCAAACGCGACGCGGAAAATTTGCCTGCCTATTACGCCATGCTTGATCGGGTCGCCGCCGTATTGAAAGACCTGCTTTTGGAAACGCCGCCAAACGTCGGCGGCGGCATTGCCGATCTGCTGCGGGCATGGAAAGTGGGCAAGCATTTCAAGGCACTCGATATGGCGGCACGGCGCGATGTGCTCGATCTGTTCACCAAGAGCGCAGGCGACGTGTTGGATAGTTATTTTGAGTCCGATGCCATCAAGGCGTGTTTCGGATTCGATAGTGTGGTGGGCAATTTTGCCTCGCCGTACACGCCCGGCTCGGCTTATGTGTTGCTGCACCACGTCTTCGGCGAAGTCAACGGCAAGCCCGGCATCTGGGGCCACGCCATTGGCGGGATGGGGGCGATTACGCAAGCGATGGCCAAAGAAGCCACCGCGCGCGGGGTGGAAATTTCGCTCGATAGCCCGGTGGCGCGGGTGCTGGTGCGCGACGGTCGCGCCTGTGGTGTCGTGCTGGAGGACGGCAGCGAAATGTTGGCCAGATGCGTGGTATCGAATCTGAATCCGAAATTACTGTTTCAGCAATTGGTTGCAACTGACGCCGTCGAGGCTGATTTCGGTCAGCGCATCGCCGCATACAAATGCGGGTCGGGTACCTTTCGCATGAACGTTGCGCTGTCGGAATTGCCGCGCTTTACGTGTCATCCAGAGCCGGGCTTACATCACGCGTCAGGCATCATCATGGCCCCGACGTTGCGCTATATGGAGCAGGCGTATTTCGACGCGAAGACGTTTGGCTGGTCCAAAAAACCAATCGTGGAAATCCTGATTCCGAGTGTGGTCGATGATTCACTCGCGCCGAAGGGCCAGCACGTAGCGAGTTTGTTTTGCCAACACGTTGCGCCCGCGCTTCCCGGTGGCCGCAGTTGGGACGACCATCGCGAGGAAGTTGCTGATCTGATGATCGCCACGGTGAACGGATTTGCGCCCAATTTCGCGGCCAGCGTGATCGCGCGGCAAATTCATTCGCCGCTCGATCTGGAACGCAAATTCGGGTTGATTGGTGGCGATATATTTCATGGCGCACTGTCGCTGGACCAGTTGTTCAGCGCGCGACCAGTGCTCGGGTACGGCGACTACCGCACGCCGATCAAGGGGTTGTATCAGTGTGGCGCTGGGACGCATCCCGGTGGGGGCGTGACTGGCATTCCGGGGCATAACGCGGCGCGGGAAATATTGCGGGACGTGTAAAAAAGCTAGCCGCCATTTCCTCTTTGGCCTTGGGCCATGCTTAAAATAGCAAACTATATATTGGACGCGCCTTTCAGGCCGAAAGCATCTTGAAATCCGCGCCAGTGCTAGAGTTTATTGAATTTTTTCAGTCGACATCTCAGCGGCTGGAAAGGCTACTGCGAAGCGAACCCCAACCGTGATGGCGGAAAATGGTGTCTGACCCTCATGGCACTGAGTTTTGGAATTTTGTTTTGGGGGTCAGCTTGTTTTGGGGGTCTTGAAACATAGCAATGCTATTTTGCTTGCCCCCATTTTTGCTGCGTGCCCGTGAGGTTGGATGAACCATCAAGCGGCCGTCGGCGCGGGTTGAACATGCATCGGCGCGGCCCTGAATCGCTGTTGGGCTTGCCACATATCATAGGCACATTGCTCAGCCAGCCACAGTCGCGCTTCGCCGCCACGCGCGACTCCCAGCCACGCTTCGATGCGCAATGCCATTTCGGGTGAAATGGCTGCGCGACCATTGAGCACGCGGGAAAGGGTCACGCGGGCAACATTCAATTGTTGCGCGGCATCGGTCACGGAAAGCCCTAGCGCTGGCAGCACATCATCGCGCAGCGTAAGCCCTGGATGGGGTGGGTTGTGCATTTTCGCCATGTTCAATTTCTCCTAGTGATAGTCATGATAGTCAACGAGTACGGCATCCGCGCCTTCAAAGGTGAACGTCACGCGCCAGTTACCGCTAACCCAAACCGAAAAGTGCCGGTTGAGTTCGCGTCCCTTGAGCGGATGCAAACGCCAGCCCGGCAGGTTCATGCCCTGGCTGTTGGTTGTTTCGTTCAGACGGCGCAGTATCGCGGCGAGTCGTTGCGCGTGTGCGGCCTGGATGCCCGCCTTGCTTCCATTTTCAAAAAAAGTTCTCAGTCCCTTGTGCCGGAATGTCTTAATCATGACTGATTGTATCTTGTAACGCTACACGGATCAAATTTATCAATAGAACCCAATACATCAGCCTCGTTTGGCTATGAACTTCTCTGACTATTGATCCCCACCCCGCGCACTTGGCGCAACCCGGCGCTCCAGTTGCCGCTGAACGCGTTGCTTGAGCCGATCACTCCCCAGCACCCACGCCCAGTTGGTTGCATCCCGGTGGAATTAGGGGCCAGCGTCAATTATTTTGCGCGAACACGGAACATAGGTCCACACCAACAGCAGATTTTTCACCGGATAAAACCGGGTTCGAAATGACAGTGGTCGCGTGATTTACAGCCTCGCACCATCGCAGCCCAAGGTTTATTCAAAAAATAAAAACTCTATATTGGGCGCGCCTTTCAGGCCGAAATAATCATGGAAGCCGCGCCAGTGCAAGAGTTTAATAATCTACATTTTGCATGCGCGAGTAACCTTCAATCCCAATCAGGCTTCCGCTTTTCCAAAAATGCCGCCACACCCTCCTGCGCGTCCGCACGCATGAAATTGCAGGCGATCGTATTCGACGCATCCTGGTAAGCCGCCTCCAATCCGCTCTCCAGTTGCCGATAGAAAAGCGCTTTCCCCAATGCCAGCGCTGCACGCGGTTTGGCTTTTAGTGTCTGGGCAAGTTTGAGCGTTTCCGCGCGCAGCGCCTCGTGCGGCATCACCCGATTGATCAACCCCCAATCCAGCGCCGTGGCGGCATCGATAAACTCGCCCGTCATCAGCATTTCGGCGGCGCGTTTGCGTGAGATCGCGCGCGAAAGCGGTACGGCGGGTGTTGAACAAAATAGCCCAAGGTTGATACCGGACACGGCGAACCTCGCCTCCTCGGCGGCGACGGCAAGATCGCACTGCGCCACCAATTGGCACCCTGCCGCCGTGGCCATGCCATTGACTTCCGCGATCACCGGCAACGGCAGTTTGGCGATTTTGAGCATCATGTCCGAACACAGGTTGAACAAATCGGTCACCGATGCCTGATTATTGGCGGCACGCATTTCCTTCAAATCGTGTCCTGCGCAGAACGCGTTGCCGTTCGCGGCGATCACGACCACACGGGCGTTGTCATTGCAATTGATGCCATCAAGCGCTGTATGCAAGGCTTGCAGCGTTGCCAACGATAGCGCGTTGTATTGTCTTGGCCGGTTGAGGGTCAAAAAAACCACTCCATCGATTTCGGTGGTCAAAAGCACGGCTTCCGGCGATTCAGTGAAATTGTCCATTGCGGTTCTGTTGGGGGCGGGGCTGGGGTAACGCGAATTTGTCATGATACGCGGCCATGATGGGGTTCATTTGTGTCCCAGTGTGAGATTGCGCACTTACATTTTCACCACGCTCGCGTAGCATCCCTCAAACGAGTCTTGGGAAACAGTTTACAAGGGTGCAAACTGGGTTAGTATCATTGCGTTGGTATTTGACGGCTTTTCCTTATTAATCAGAGGTATTGAGAGAAAAGGGAAGGTGTTACGCGACACTAATCCCCGTTCAGCGTGAAACAATAATATGTCAGCGCTGGCGCACCAGAGTGGTCAACCCATGAAAAAAAGACAATTATCCATGCGCGCACGCATCCTGTTTTTGCTAATCACCGGGCCAGCCTTGCTGCTGTCCGCAAGCGTGTTTGCCAATCCAGCGCTGTTTCGTGATGCCCAGCAACTACTGGCAGCCAGCAACCCCAAGCAAGCCTACATGATTCTGCTGGTGCAGCAGGACAAATTGGCCGGCAATGCGGAGTTCGATTATTTGCTCGGTGTGGCGGCACTCGACAGTGGCAAAACCGAGGAAGCCATCATCGCTTTCGAGCGGGTGCTTCAGGCTGACCCGAAAAACGCCGGTGCCCGGATGGATCTGGCGCGTGCCTATTACAATTTCGGTGCGATGGATCTCGCGCAGGCGAATTTTCTGGAGTTGAAAGCAAGCAATCCACCCGCGCCTGCAATGGCGGCGATTGATAAATACCTCGCCGCGATTCGCGAGCGCCGCGTGCAGACCGCGAATTCTTTTTCCGCGTGGGGTGAAACCGCGCTTGGCTATGACAGCAATATCACTGGTGTGCCGACCGATTTCACCTCGGCGGTATCGTCCGCGTTCAACCTCACCGGCGTAAACCCGACCGGTAACTCGGTCAAGCGCAAGGCGCCTTATTTTGCGGCGGCTGTCGGTGCTGATTATTCGTATGCATTAAAGGGAGGCTGGGCGGCCTTTGTGGGTGGCGAAGCGCGTGGTCGTGCTTATCGAAAGGAGGGGGACTTCAATTCCGTCTCAGGTGAAGCCCGGGCAGGCGCGTTGTGGCTGAGTGGTCGGCAACAATTGCGCCTCACCGGCGGCTACAACCGCTTCAATCAGGAAGGCCTGGCACCCGGTGAACCGAAGCCCACCAATGATCGCAGCACAGCACTGTTTGCCGCTGACTACCGGTACGCCTTGAATGAACGCCAGCAATGGAATGTCGGTCTGGCTGGCACGCGGGTAAAGTTTCTCAGCAACGAAATCGAGGATTTTGACGCCGCCACGTTCACGGCGGGATTCTTGCAGGCGTTCGAGCGTAAAGGCTCGCCGGTTTTACAACTCAGCAGCTTTTACAGTCGCGACGAGGCCGTCCGCAAGTTAGCCGACGGCGTATCCGATAAATCCAAACGCGTCGCCGGTGCGCGCAGCTATTTCCAGTATTCGCTTTCCGACAATCTGGCGTGGTTCAACGGTTTGGGGTTTTCCTACCGCCGCGACCAAAGTGCCTTTGCCCGCGCCACCGAAATCGAGTTCGGGCGTGACCGCTTAGCCGATGTGTCGGTCGGCGTGACGTGGCGCTTTCAGCCGAAGTGCTCGATGCGCGCGCAGTGGTTCGGTTCGCGTAACGATTCCAATATTGCGATCTACGATTTCACCCGGCACGAAGTGTCTTCGACGATTCGCTGCGACTTCCAATAATAAATAGCTGCAATGGCTGATGTGTCTTTAGAGGACAAACAATGAATACGAAAATATCTCTTTCAACATTCAAACAGCTCGCTGCCGCAGTGGCGGGGTTGATGTTGTGGGCAATGGCGCTACCGGCGCTGGCGCAAAGTGGGCAGTTTACGTATGTGGCCCCTCCGGTGTCGCTGATACGAAACGGGCAAGCCATCACCCCAATGTCAGGTACTCAAGTAACACCAGGTGACACGATCACTACCGGTGCAAACGGCATGGCGCAATTGGCGATGGTGGATAACGCGAAGCTGTCACTGCGCTCAAATTCAACATTGATTGTGCAGAAGTATCCGGTCACGGCCGACCAGCCCGGCGCTATCCTGAATCTTGTTCGCGGCACGCTGCGCTCTTTTACGGCGTTGCTGTCGAAACCGAACAAGGATGGTTACAGAATGCAGACCAAGGTTGCCACCGTCGGTATCCGCGGCTCCGGCGGCATCCTTGAAGTGCTCGACGACGACACCACCAACATGCATACGATTGAGGGTGGCCACATCGTCGCGAGCATCGACGGTAATTTCCCGCCCATACTTACTGACCCGAATCAGACGGTGCAGATTATTCAGGGGCAGGCGCCAAGACTCATCCCCACGCCGCCCAGCCTGCTTATTGCCGGAAAAGTCATGGGCGGCAGCAAAGAGAAAGCGCTGGAACCGGAAGACGCGGAAGCCAAGCTTGCTGGACAGACCGGTGCCAGTGGGACGAGCGGTAGCCAAGTGCTGGGGGGCAATGGCTTAGGTTTCGCGGTTGTCGATGCCACCTCCAATCTGGGGGCTGACCCGATCAATTTGCAGAACATCGTGATCGCCAACAACGGCGCAACGGTCTCGGATCAGGCAATTCCAGCGGGCATCACGCTCGATAGCGGCGGCGGTTTGCGTGCGTACACCGCATACGCAGGTAGCCAAAGTGGCACTGGCGCAAATATTGTCGGCGGCACGGCGGCTGATCTGACGACTGTCACCATTGGTTCGGGCACCACGATTGTGCTGGGCCGCTGGGTCGCACCAACCAGCTTTGGTTTCGGCAGTGGCAATGGCGGAACCGGCGGCAGCGTGGGTGGCAGCGTGCACTGGGCCTACGGTGGTGCCGGGTTTCCTTCCTATTTGTCGGACGTACTCACCGGCACCGTGAGCTACACGCGTGCAGGTGCGACCAACCCCACCAACCAGTTAGGCACCGTCGGCACGTTGAGCACGGCAATGCTCGACGTAAATTTCACCGCACGCACGCTCAACGCTGTGCTTGGCGTCACGATCAACTCTGGTGCCGGTGCGGCGGCTGGCAGCTGGACGCTGACTGCCAACAACGTGCCCTTTACGTTCAACGCATTCTTTGCCAGCGGCTCGCGTGTCGTGGTCACCAACGGCAGCGGTGCCAGTTCCGCCAGCCATTTACGGCTAGGCGGCAGTATTGAAGGCAGCTTCGTTGGCAACACCTTGAACGGCGCGATTTTGGGCTACGCACTTTTCGACCAAACCAGCGCCAGCGGTGGCGACTTCCAGCGGATCAACGGTGTGGTTGCTTTCTCTGGGCCGTCGCAAAATGCTGCCGCAGCCTATCGCGATGGTCTCGTCTCCGACCCTGCCGCGTCACTGGCAAATGCGAGCTACATTCGCTCATTCGCCACCACCAACCGGCAAGCCGAAGTGACGGTTGGTGACGCCGGTGTGGTCAGTGCATTCACCGCACCGTTTCCAGTGGGCAACGAGTTGCAGGGACATCGCGTATATGCGCAGGGCACTGCAACGGTGGTCGATAACGGATTTGATCCCACCACAGGTTTGGTGTGGGGCCGTTGGGCAGGCGGTAGTGCTACCGTTGGCGGTCAAAGCGTGAATCTTGCCGATCGCAGCCTGCATTACATCTTCAGTCCCACCCAGAGCGGCCCTGTGTCGCTGCCCCTGACGGGAACTGGGGTTTACGATGTCGTCGGCTCGACCCGTCCGACCGATCTCGCAGGACGCACTGGCGTGTTCAATTCAGCGACCCTGAATGCAAACTTCACCGCACGCACGGTCGATACCTCGGTCAATATCACCATCAACGGCCAAACGTGGAATGGTGCCGCGGCCAACGTGCCAATCTATCGCGACCAATATTTTTCAGCGTATGCGGGTGGCCCAAACATCGCAGGCATACCACGGCCGGCAGTATTCAATATCACCTGCACCCCAAACTGCACCCCGACCGGCGTGACCGGCAGCCTCGATGGATTCTTCACCGGTCGGCGTGGCAACGGCGCGGGCGTGATGTACAACATGAACAACAACGCCGGTGCCATCGCCTTCGGTCGGAGAGGTGGATGAGGCTGGACTTAAAACATGCCCTGCGGCATGTTTTATGCCTGCCGAATCCGAGCGCCCTGGCGGGCGCGAGGTGGGGCGAAGCCAGCGTGGACACAAAACATGCCCTGCGGCATGTTTCGTGCCTCACGAATCCGAGCGCCCTACGCCCCCAGGAAGTCGGCGGCAATGAATTTTCGGAGCTTCTCGAAACCTCATTCCCGTTCGCCCCCGGCTTCAAGCATGCCGGGGCAGGCTCTGCGCCCGTCGAAGGGTTGATCGGGCCACCATGAGTCAATGGGTTAGCCCACATGTGCTTCGACGGGCTCAGCACGAACGGGGATTTTTAGAAGTTACTTTTTTAGCAACCTCTAATACTGGCGGGCATCACAGGGCAAAAACGCCTCAGAAGCCGCGCCAATGCTAGTGTTTTTAGATTATTTTGATTCTTTGGTAACTGCGAGCTTTTGTCCCCTCGCTTCGGGACAAGGGAACACTTGAAGCGGAGCAGAGGGTTAGGGTGAGGGGTTTCCCACGCTGAAAACCCCCTCATCCCAACCCTTCTCCCCCAGGAGAAGGACTGAAACCCGCGCACTTTGGTTATCGGATCAATTGAAACCAGCAACAACATTCGCCGCTTCGACAGGGTTATTGGCAGTTCCCAACCATTGCAGGAACGAGCGGCGTGTAGTGCTAGAGAAAGGCGAAGAATAATGACAACATCGCGCACCATAGTGAAGTCTCTCCTCGCGACCATCGCATCGTTGTTGATGCTTGCTGCTGCCGGTATCGCGCAGGCGCAGCCGTTTGCGTATGTCACCAACAATGTGAGTAACAACCTCTCGGTGATCGACACTGCGACCAACACTCTGGTCGCCACCGTGGCGGTAGGAAACCGACCGCGTGGCGTCGCCGTCAACGCCGCCGGGACGCGCGCCTATGTTACGAACGAAAACGATAATAGCGTCTCAGTGATTGACACGGCTACCTTCACCGTGGTCGCTACCACTGCGGTGGGAGTCACTCCGTATGGCGTCGCCGTCAACCCCGCCGGCACGCGCGTCTATGTGACCAACTACTTCGGCAACGATGTCTCGGTAATAGACACTTCAACCAACACTGTGGTCGCTACCGTGGCGGTGGGCAGCAACCCGTTCGGTGTCATCGTCAACCCTACCGGCACACGTGTCTATGTTGTTAACGTTTTCGGCAACAGCGTTTCGGTAATCGACACTACCGCCGGCAATACCGTGATCGCCACGGTTGCCGTGGCAACGAACCCCATCGGTGTCGCGCTCAACCCCGCCGCCACGCGTGCCTACGTGCCGAATCAAAGCAGCAACGCCGTTTCGGTGATCGACACTTCAACCAACGCCGTGGTCGCCACCGTGGCGGTGGGTTCCGGCCCGAGTGGAGTTGCCGTCAACCCTGCCGGGACGCGAGCCTACGTGACCAACTACGTTTCTAACGACGTCTCGGTCATTGACACTGCCGGCAACAGCGTGGTCGCGACTGTACCGGTGGGAAGCTTCCCGTACGGCGTCGCGGTAAACCCAGCTGGCACACGTGTCTATGTGATGAACGCCGTCAGCAACAACGTTTCGGTATTCGACACCGCCAGCAACATGGTGGTCGCAACGGTGGCAGTAGGAGCCGCTCCGAGCGGGGTGGGGCTGTTTATCGGCGGGCCGTCGACCACGGTTCCCGGTGCGCCCACAATCGGTACCGCCGTCGCGGGCAACGGCAGCGCGACCGTAACGTACACACCACCGGCCTTCAACGGCGGCTCGACCATCACCACCTACACCGCAACCTCCAATCCCGGCGGCATTCAAGGCTTTGCGACAGGGGGGCCGATCATCGTCAACGGGCTAACCAACGGCACGCCGTACACCTTTACCGTCACCGCGACCAATGCGATCGGCACCAGTTTGTCCTCGGTTCCGTCCAATAGTGTCACCCCAGCGGTGCCGCCTTCAATCTGCCAGTTCATACCAACCTCTGGCGCGTGGAACGTGCCGGGCAATTGGGCCAACTGTACTGGCGGCAATGGTGTGCCGGCAGGAACACCGGGAACCAATGACCGGGCCGAAATCACCGGCAGAACGGCGATATTTCCGGCGGGCACATTTAACGTTGGTGACCTTTATCTCGGTGCCGCCACGTTGCAAGGCGCAGGCCTCGCCACCACCACACTCAATGTCGTCGCAGCCGGCACGATCGCGTGGGCCTCGGGTTCGTACACCTTCAGGAGCATGACGGTCAACTTCACCAGCACCTCCACCATTCCTGCGGCCAATGGGCCAATGTTTGTCGAGAACGCCGCGCTGGTGCTCACCGCGCCGCCGACCAGAATGCTCGCCGATGCCATCACGATCACTGGTGCCGGTGCCAGGATCACCAACAACGGCATCTTCAACCCGAGCACGTCATTGACGATGACAGCGGGCGGCGTGTTTGCGAACAACGCCACAGCCTCATTTGATCCGGCATCGGCACTAACCATCAGCGGCACGTTCATTAATCAGGGCGCATTTCTCACCCGTTCTACAGCCCCGGTGACCCTCGCCAATGCCGCCGCATTTTCTCAACCAACGGTGTCAGGATTCATCGGCGGTAACGGCACTATCACCGCCACCGGGCAAACGCTGACCATCGCCAACGGCTTCATTGAGGGCACCGCTACCTTCAACCTTGGCACACTCAACAATACCGGTGCCGTGGTCTCGCCGGGAGGCGTGAACGCCAACGGCAGTGTGAACGTCAATGGCAACTACACCGCCACGGCGGCGGCGGGGCTGGACATCGAGATCGCTGGCGGCATGATGGGTCCGGTCACTGATCGTTTGGTCGTTTCCGGCACGGCCAACGTTGCGGGTGCGGTCAATTTCTTCTATATTAATACCGGCTTCGGCCTTTATATTCCGAACCAGGGCGAATCGTTCAACTTTGTCGATGCTGGTGTATTGAGCGGTGGGTTCTCGGTCGTCAATGTCCCCCCCGGCGGCAATGTCATCAGCATTGTTACCACGCCGATGTTTGCGCAATTTGTCGTCGGCGGGCAGATTGCCACCGTGACCAACACGAATGACTCTGGAACCGGCAGTTTGCGAGCCGCGATCACCAACCTCAATACCTGCGACTTCCCAAATTCCGAAGTCTTTTTTAATCTTGGTGTCTCCGGCGGCACCATCACCCCGCTTACGCCGCTGCCCACCATCACCTGCCCGATGAGAATTCGTGGTTACAGCCAGGTCGGATCATCGCCGAATAGCTCGGTTTCCGATTGGAACGGCGTGTTGAATGTCACACTTGATGGCATCAGTTGCGTGGGCTGCACAGGCATTACGATCAATCGCGAGAACGTTGAGATCGAAGGGATCAATTTTGCCAACTGGAGTACGGCTGTTCGCGTGAATCCGATTGCTGGCCCTTTGGCGGCTGGCGACAACGCCCACATCAAAGGCAATTATTTCTTTCAAGGCGGTGTCGGGATTGCGCATAACGGCGGCGGGAATGTCCTGATCGGTGGCGCGACACAGGACGAGCGAAACGTGTTCGTGCACGCGACTGGGAACGGCATTGTTTCGGTCGGGTTGGGTGTGCATATTCAGAACAATATTATCGGTGCCGGCGCGGGGCTTGCAGTGGGTGCCAATGCGAGGGGAATTTTTTTCAACGGCGGCAATAATGCCACCGTTGACCAAAACATCATCGTATTCAACGGCAAGGGTGTCGTCGTCGGCGCTGGTACCGGGATCGACATCGTGGCCAACGAGATATACGGCAACACCATCATCGGTGTCGATCTGGGCGACGACGGCCCCACGCCCAACGACGCCGTTGATGCTGATACCGGTCCAAATGGATTGGTGAATTTCCCGGTGATTACGAGTGCGAATCTGGTCAGTGGAGATCTGGTCATCAATTACACGCTCGACACCACGCCAGTGACCAACTTCAATGTGTATGCCTGCATGACCAGTCCACCCGGCCCGCAGAATCAGTGCAAGCTTTTCGTGGGTGGCGGATCGGGTGCCACTGTAACCGGGCCGTTCTCCGGCAACGTCACGATTACTGCCGCCAATTTGGCCTCCGTCGGCGCAACCTTCCCGTCGACTGTCACGCTCTTCACGCAGTTGGCTTCCGGCCCCGATATCGGAGCCACGTCCGAATTTTCTGCGGGCGTGTTGGCCGCCGCTGCGGGGCCTGCCATCGCCGTCACCGGCAGCACCACTTTTCCAAGCACTGCCGTTGGCGCGTCCAGCGCAGTGCAGTCGATCACGATCACCAACACCGGCGGAAGCAACCTCAGTATTGCGTCCATCACGAACGGCAACGTGGCGGTGTTCAAAGACACCGTCAACGGCCCGCCACCGCAGGCGGCACATTATTGCGGCTTGGGCTCGAACGCCGCTGGCGCACCGCTCACCGGCGGGCCGATCATTATCGCCCCGTCCGCTACCTGTAATCTCGTACTCGTGTTCAGCCCCAATGCAGTGGGGCCGCTAAGCGGGATTATCACCGTCAACTCGAACGCACCCACCAGCCCCACCACCATCACGCTCTCAGGCACCGGTGTGGCAGCGCCTACGGCAACATTGACTCCCGGCCCGTTGAATTTCGGTAACGTCACGGTGGGATCTACTTCTTCAGCGTTGACAGCCACATTCGCGAACCCGTCCGGCACTGCCTTGCAACTGAGCAGCATCGCGGTGGGCCCAGGCTTTACGGTCACCGGCGGCACCTGTGTGATCGGCAATACCATCGCAGCGAGCGGCGGCAACTGTACCGTCACCGTCACGGCCTCTCCTACAGCG
>JAYURJ010000133.1:0-12459 GCA_043756275.1 Betaproteobacteria bacterium
ATGAAAACCAAACAAACGCTCACCCTTCAGGACACGCAAAAAATCCTCGCTGCTGCCGAGGCCGAGGCGAAAAATAATAATTGGGCGGTGTGCATCGCGGTCGTCGATGACGGCGGCCATTTGTTGGGGTTCTTGCGACTGGATGCGTGTGCGCCGTCCAGCGTGTTGATCGCGCAAGGCAAGGCCTATAGTGCCGCGCTGCGTCGGCGTCCCACCAAGAGCGATGAAGACATGGTGAACAACGGTCGCTTCTCGGCGCTGTCGATGCCGGGCATCACTTTTCTTGAAGGTGGCGTTCCCATCTTGGTGGACGGCGAAACCATTGGTGCGGTTGGTGTATCGGGCGTCAAGTCATCCGACGATGCCCTGATTGCACAAGCGGGCATCAACGCGTTACTCGGCTAGATAAATGCATTGCCCCAGTTGCAGTGGTGTGATGGAGAACGTCGCGCTGGCCACGCATATCAGCACGCCGGTCGAAATTGATGTGTGCGGACCTTGCCATGTGATCTGGTTCGACAACATGGAAAGCACATCGCTGTCGCCGGGCTCGGTGATCGAGGTATTCAAGCGCATCTATGCCGCGCGCGCTGTTGGGCGAAATTTACTGAAAGTCATGGTTGCCTGCCCGCGATGTGTGACGACCCTCAAGAACACGACGGATCTGGCCAAAGGCGGGCGATTTTCATATTCGCGTTGCGCCAACGGTCATGGACGGCTGATCAGCTTTACGCAGTTCCTGCGTGAGAAAAATTTTATCCGCAGCTTGCAGCCGCATGAAATTTCCACGCTGGCGGTGAAAGTAAAACAGATTCGCTGTTCCAGTTGCGGTGGCCCGATCAGCCTTGAGCACGACAAAGCTTGCACCCACTGCGGCGCGGCTATTTCGGTGCTCGACGAGGCCGCTGTAGAAAAAGCGCTGCTGGCGCTTCAGGCCAGAGAAGTGCAGCGCACCACACCGGATCCGGCGCGCATGAACGAGGCGCTGCTGGCTTCCGAAGCGAGCGCTCGCCGCGCGCGACTGCAACACGGATTCCAGCACAAACACCCCGGTCCGCTGGAGTGGCTCAGTAATGCGCCACCGACAGGCGGGCTTGCCGACCTTGTCGTGCTGGGTATCGGCGCAGCACTCGTCAACTGGCTAGATAACTAATCCACATGAATCTGGCCATCATTACCGGCACCACCAACGGCATCGGTGCGGCATTGCGCGACGTGCTGGCTCAGGATACGAGCACGCTCACGATCACGCTCTCACGCGCACCAACAAGCGCACCTACGAGCTCAGTTGCCCCGTTCAACGTGCAGCTGGACTTAAGCGAACTTGCCGCCATTGAGCCCGCCTTCGCGGCCGTCGCATCACGCATCGGCGAGCAGCATTTTGATTCAGCGGTACTGATCAACAACGCAGGCATCGTTCTGCCAGTCGGCGCATTCGATCAAATTGGTGCGGCGGATACGGGCAAAAATCTGGTCGTTAATGTGGCCGCACCGATGATTCTGTCGCGACTCTTTGCAGTCGCCACACGGCCACTGGCCACGCAACGATTGATCGTCAACATCTCCTCAGGTGCCGCCAGGCGCGCGATTGCCGGCTGGTCGGCTTACTGCGCGGCCAAGGCCGCGCTGGAAATGGCCACACGCGTTGCCGCGCTGGAGGCCTCGGCATTTGACCCCACGCTGTCAATTTGCTCGCTCGCGCCCGGCGTTGTCGATACCGGCATGCAGAGCATTGTGCGCGGCATCAGCGAAAAGGATTTCCCTGACGTGGCGCGCTTTCAAGCAATGAAAGCCGACGGCGTGCTGCGCGACGCGTTTGACGTCGCGCGGGAAATCATCGCGCTGATCGCGAGCGGCAAACTCACCAATGGCGGTAATTTTGATATCAGGGAATTGACACAATGAGAGCAGCAGGTGCAGTAAAACCACGCAAACACACGAAGCTTCATTATTGCGATGTAAAGGTATGCGAAGGGATTTGTTGTTCGGACGGTGCGTTTTTGCTGGAAGAAGAAGTGCAACTGATTCATCAGGTCGTCAAAAAAAATCCGGCGCACTTCGCTTTGCTGCCTCAAAACTATATTATCGACGGCGAGTGGGAAGGTGAAACCGGACCGCAAACGAATGTGCGCAAGTATATTTACCGGGACAAGCCCCTGCATTTCAAGAACACACGCTGCGTATTCACCGAAGCCGACGGCAAATGTTCGTTGCAAACGCTGGCCGTCAAAAAAGGTGTGCACAAGTGGAAATACAAGCCTATGGGCTGCTGGTTGTTCCCGCTGGTGTCGGACGAAAAGGGGTTGGTCGCGCCGCCGCGCACACGCCGCGAGGACCCCAATAACCTGGGCAAAAAATATCCCGGCTTCTCGACATCCACGCCTTGCGGAAAGCATTCTGAAAAAGGCAAAGTATGGTGGATTGCACTCAAGGAAGAAGTTGCGCAGTATCGCAAATAGCGATGTAAGCCGCGACATGCCCCGTCATATTGAACTTCCCTTGTTTGCCGATCTGCAATTGCGGCTGGAGGCGGCGCTGGGCAATCACACCCGCATGGTCGAGGCATTCGAGCACCTGGAATCGGGCATCGTGCTTTACGGCCCTGATGACCGGATTGTCTTTTGCAACCGGCGCTTCCGCGATATTTACGCCGAAGTCGCTGATATTTTGGTGCCGGGCGCACTCTACGCTTACGTGGCGCGGGCATTTTACCAACGCGGTTTTGAGCACCGAACCAATCAGGACGAAGAAAATTACGTCCGCGCCCGCGTTGAAAAACATCTTGACCCAGACGAAGGCGATTACGAATACCTGCTTGGCGACGACATCTGGCTGCTGGTCTCTGATCGCAAAACTGCCGATGGCGGCGTCATTGGTTTCAGGCTCGATATTACTGCCCGCAAAATAGCTGAGGAAAAACTGGCGCTCAGCGAACAACGCTTCAAAAATTTGCTCGAAATGTCGTCGGACTGGTATTGGGAGCAGGACGAACACCTACGGTTCAAGCATATATCAGGTGGCATGAAACGTTCCACTGGTGTCGACCCCGAAGATCGTTATGGCCTCACGCGCTGGGACATTCCCTACATTGGCATTACTCGCGAGCAGATGGATGAACACCGTCAGCATGTGGAAGCGCATGAGCCATTCCGCGATTTCCAATACGCTTATGCCAAGGCTGATGGCAGCACTTTTTGGGGTAGTGTTTCCGGAGATCCGGTATTCAATGCAAGCGGAATTTTCACCGGTTACCGCGGTGTTGGCAGCGATGTCACAGAAAAAAAACGTATCGAAGCACATGTACGCGAATTGGCGGAATACGATTTCCTGACCGGTCTGCCGAACCGGTTACTCCTCTCCGCACGTTTCGACTTCGCGGTGCGCCAGGCGGAGCGCAATGGCGGCGGCGCGCGTAACGACAGCGACACCGACAGTGGCAACCACAACGGTATCTCGCTATTGTTTATTGACCTCGACCGTTTCAAAAATATCAACGATTCGCTGGGCCACGATATTGGTGACCAGATTCTCGTCGAAACCGCCAGCAGGCTCACGCAATCGATGCGTACGACCGACACGGTCTCGCGCTACGGCGGCGATGAATTTATCGTGCTCTTGCCTGGTGTTGCCGGGATCAACGATCTGGCCGCCATCACCAGCTTGATTCTCGACCGCCTGGCCAGCCCTTACCAGATTGAAGGCCACGAACTGACCGTGACGCCGTCCATCGGCATCACGATCTGGCCGGACGATGGCGCAGACCTGGAAAGCCTGATCAAGAACGCGGACCTTGCGATGTATCACTCGAAGGCCGAGGGCCGCAATCAATTCAGCTTTTTCCGTGCGGAAATGAACGAAAAAATTGTCGAGCGATTATCGATCGAGAATGCATTGCGCCGCGCACTGCCGCGCCATGAGTTCAACCTTGTATACCAGCCGATTTTTCATTTGCCCGAACGACGAATCATCGGCGTGGAAGCATTGCTGCGCTGGAACAGCGAAATACTTGGGGACATCGCGCCAACGCGCTTCATTCCAGTCGCTGAAGAAACCGGCCTCATCGTTGCCATTGGCGAGTGGGTCGCCAGGGAGGCGATTGGCCAACTGCGACTATGGCGCGATGCAGGCCTCGATCATTTTCCCGTCACGATCAATGTTTCGGCGGTGCAGTTCAAGATGCGCCGGTTGGTTGATGTGCTGCTGGCAGCGATCACCGAGAACGGGCTTACTCCTGTCGACGTAGAAATTGAGCTGACCGAAACCGCGTTGGTCAGTCAGGGTGTAGCCACGATGAATACGCTCCATGAATTGGGAGCCAATGGTTTTCGCCTGGTCGTCGATGATTTCGGCACGGGTTACTCGAATTTGGGATACCTCAAGCGCTTCGATATTGGGAAGCTCAAAATCGATCAATCCTTTGTACGCGATATCACCACCGACCCTGACGACGCTGCAATCACGCGCGGCATCATCAGCCTGGCGAAAAGTCTTGGCATGCGTGTCGTTGCCGAAGGCGTGGAGCACGACGCGCAGTTGGATTTTTTGTTGGCCGCAGGCTGCGAAGAAGCACAGGGGTTTTTACTTTCAAAGCCATTATCGCCGCGGGCGCTGCAAGAGAAATATTAAGCACAACGTGCTATCGTTATTGCGAACATCCAACCAACTGAAGATTCCAGAAAATCCCCATGCCAACCTACAAACTGCAAGTACAAGAAGACGACGCCAAGCCACAGGTTTGGCAAGACGTGAAATCTGCGTCGGGCCAGTTACTGGTATTTCAGGATGAAGCCCCGGCGCGTGCCAAACTGGAAGAGCTTTACCCGGTGTTGGTGAAGCTGGAAAGATTCGCGTCCGGCCCCAAGCGCACTCGCGTGATCATCGTTAATCCGTATCAGGATATCGACGCGGAAAAGGAAAAATAACAATGGAATATCGACGCCTCGGGCGCGCTGGTCTGCGCGTTTCCGCCCTCTCTTTTGGTAGCTGGATCACGTACGGCAATCAGCTCGACGAATCTGCCGCGCTCAACCTGATGGCCGCCGCGCGCGATCATGGCGTGAATTTTTTTGATAACGCCGAAGTTTATGCCAGTGGCAAGTCCGAACAACTGATGGGGCTCGCCCTGAAAAAACTCGGCTGGGACCGGTTGACGTATGTGGTCACCAGCAAATTTTTCTGGGGGCTGCCGCCCAAATTTGGCGAAGGTGTGAACGAAAAAAACACGCTGAACCGGAAATACCTGATGCAGGCAATCGATGCATCGCTAAAACGCCTGCAACTCGACTATGTCGACATCGCCTATTGTCATCGCCCTGACCCGAACACGCCGCTCGAAGAAACCGTGTTTGCGATGCACGACATGGTTGCGCGCGGCAAAGCGAACTACTGGGGCACCTCGGAGTGGAGTGCCGCCGACATCATGGGTGCCTGGCAAATCGCCGACAAACATCATTTGCATAAACCCATCGTCGAGCAACCTGAATACAATCTTTTTCATCGCAAAAAAGTTGAACTCGATTATGCGCGGCTGTATTCGGAAATCGGCTTAGGCACCACCATCTGGAGTCCGCTCGCATCTGGCCTGCTGACAGGCAAATATGCCAACGGCGTGCCCGCTGACAGCCGTGGCAGCCTGAAGAGCATGGCGTGGATGCACGAGAGCCTGCTCGACCCGGCAAAAAATGCCATCGTCCAGAAGCTCGGTGCCGTGGCCCAGGACCTCGGCTGCACGACAGCGCAATTGGCAATTGCGTGGTGTTTGAAAAACCCCAATGTGTCGACCGTGATCACCGGCGCTTCGCGCGTGGAGCAGGTCGCGGAGAACATGAAGGCACTGGAAATCGGGCCTAAGCTGTCACCCGACGTGATGGCACGCATACAGACACTTTTCTCAGGAGTGCACCAATGACAGCGGATCCGATGATGACAGGCGCGTTTTCAACCAAGGAGATGGAACGTGATGCGCCGCCACGCCAACATGCCTCCGATCTGAATCTGCGGCTTGATCAGGCGTGGCGCATTCTCAATCTTAATCAGGACCTGATTCGTTCGGCAGACCAAAAAATATATCTGCTCATCGTCATGTCCACACTGCTGGTCTCGTATGTGGCCACCAATATCGAAAAAATTGGCCGGATTGGGCCGCTGCAATACGGCCTGCTGGCAGTTTTCATTCTGGTCAGCGGCGTATTCTATTTTTTTGCGTTGTCCACACTTTTCCCTCGCAAAAGCAGCGCCCCGGCACGTGAAAACGGCAGCATGATATTTTTCGGTGACATTGCCACGCGACCGGGTGCCGAGCATTACATTCAGGATATTGGTGGCATCCCGCTTGAGCATCTGTTCGAGGATCTTGCCAGGCAAATTTATCTGGTGTCACGCGTGGCAACCAACAAATACGTGGCCTATGGTCGCGCCTGGCGCGCAATACTTGTCGAGGTGAGTTTGTTTGTGGTGCTGGCCATGAGCATGACGATGTCGCGAGGGTGATCTTAGGAGCGGGATGACCACAGCAATGGAAATGAAAAAAGTAAACGGCACCAATCTGCGCGCCATTGGCTACGACGACAAACGGCGCGTACTGGTCGTCGAACAGTCGTCGGGCACCTACGAGTACGCTAATGTCTCAGCCGAGGTATGGCGGCGGTTTTCCACGTCATCGTCGCCGGGAAGTTTTTTTACGAACACGATAGACGAGGATTACCAAAAGCGGCGGATCAAATAGTCACCCGCTAATCCGGTTTGGTTGCAGCAACTACAACGTAGTGATTTTAATTGGCCGCTAAGGCTGAAATTTTCAGGCATGACCACGATGCTCAACTCAATCAAGGGAATTCGCGCCATCCGTGACACTGCGCTGCGCTTCAAGCGTGATGGCCTGAAGACGACCAAACTCGTGCGCGCCTGCACACAATTGTTGTCAGAGCGTGGCGAAGCGTCCGGCGTCTCGCTGGCGCAAAACACGCTGACGCTTTACGCGGCGCTATCGAAAGAAGAACAGCTCGCCTTTTTTCAAGCGCTGAAAACCCAATTTTCACCCGATCCGCAACAAGTACTGGCTACGGCCACCGCCTACGCAGCGTCGCCGGATAGTGAACATCTGGCCGCCCTCACCCACGCCGCTGAGCCACCGCGACAAGAGTTACTGCGCCGCCTGAATCGTGCTCCAGGCGGCACGCGCGCCATCGTCAGTATGCGCGAACGTCTACTGGAGGCGTTGCCGAAAGATCGCGAACTGCGGCAGGTGGATGACGATTTCCACCACCTGTTGCAATCGTGGTTCAATCCCGGCTTCCTGCACATTGTCCGGGTGGACTGGAATACGCGCGCCACATTACTCGAACAGCTCATTCGCCACGAAGCCGTTCACGAAATTCGCGGCTGGAATGATTTGCGCCGCCGCCTGCAGGATGACCGCCGCTGCTTCGCGTTCTTTCATCCGGCCTTGCCGGACGAGCCGTTGATTTTTGTCGAAGTCGCATTGCTGAAAGAAATGCCGGTCGCGATTGAACCCTTGATCAACATCGATAGCGAGCCAAAGCCGCAGGGGGATTTTCAGCTCGCCGCGTTCTACAGCATCAGTAATTGCCAGCCGGGATTACGCGGGGTCTCGTTGGGTAATTTTCTGATCAAGCAAGTGGCCGGACTGCTCGCCGCTGAATTTCCGCGTGTAAAACGCTTCTGCACGCTGTCACCGATCCCGGGTTTCCGCGACTGGCTGCGTCGTACGTTAGCGATGCCGGACCAGATCGCTGCCCTGCCGAAACCAGCGCAGCTAAGCCTGGAAAACGTGCAACGCTTGATCGGTCCACTGCTTGATAAAAGCGTCGCCGAATTACGCGCAGCCGAACGCGCCCGCGAAAAATGCGCCAACGATTTGCAACGATTGTGCGCCATCTATCTGCTGGGCATCGGTGAGCCGGACGGCGTCACCCGCGACCCCGTCGCGCGCTTTCATCTCAACAACGGCGCACGCATGGACCGACTCAATCCGGCGGGCGATCTCTCCGACAAGGGGCTCAAGCAATCGCTCGGGCTGATGGTGAACTATGTGTACGACCTTAAAACGATTGAGCGCAATCACGAAAAATTCGTCAACGGCACGACCGAGGCGTCAAAGCAGGTACGCGGATTGCCGGGATAGCACAAAAGATAAAAGTCCACGTCCCGCTTGCCGTTTGAGGCACAAATGGCTGAAACAGCTCGCCAGTGCTTGTGTTTTACATTCTATCGTGCGTGCAGCAACGATTTTATTTCCTGCAATTCCTGTTCGAGCGCGTTGATTCTTCGTTGCTGCTTCTGAAATTCATTGAGCAACATCGGCGGCAAATGCTGGTACATCACCGTTTCGATCTGTCCATCAGCCGCATGCGCGACCAACCACGGATACACGCCATTCACCGCTTCGGCGATCAGCCCGCACTGCAAAGTGCGCGCGACGACGTTCTGGTCTGTCTTGTAGTGGAACGTCACCGGACGATGATGCATGCTTGCGCTGCTGGCGGTTTCCATGTCGGCAATGTTGTCCTTAAAGCGGCGTGATGAGCTGACGATGACCCGGGTATATAAACCACTGCTGCAAAAATCTGGCCTGACTTATCCGCAATATCTCGTGATGCTGGTGCTGTGGGAGCAGGATGAACGCAGTGTTTCCGAACTTGGCGAGCGCCTGTTCCCCGATTCGGGCACCTTGACACCTTTGTTGAAGCGTCTCGAGGCACTCACGTTTGTCACCCGCACGCGCGACATCGCTGACGAGCGGCGTGTGATCGTCGCGTTGACGGCAGCGGGCAGACGCCTGCAAAAGCAAGCGCTTGCGATCCCGCAGCATGTCTCGTGCGCGACCCAATGTTCGCTGCCTGAACTCAAGACACTAACCAAACAACCCGGCAATCTGCGTTTGTCCCTCCTGCGCAGCACTGGTACGACCACCTAATTATTTTTACCACCAACGATCAAAAAGGAATCAACATGTCGATTGAAAATATTCTCTACCGTGCCCATGTAAAAGCCAGTGGCGGGCGCGAAGGCCACGCCACCACCTCAGACAATGTGCTCAACGTAAAACTCACCATCCCGAAAGAACTGGGCGGCGCGGGCGCACTCGGGGCCAACCCGGAACAGTTGTTTGCCGCCGGCTATGCTGCGTGTTTTATCGGCGCAATGAAGTTTGTCGCCGGACAAAAGAGAGTAACGTTGCCCAGCGATCTGTCGATCAGCTCCAGCGTCGGCATCGGCCAGATTCCGGGTGGATTTGGTATGGAGGTCGATTTGAAAGTCAGCTCAACCGGCATGGCTAAAGCCGACGTGCAATCGATTGTGGATGCGGCGCATTACGTATGTCCGTATTCCAATGCCCCCCGCAATAACATCGACGTGCGCTTGTCGGTCGTTTAACGGCTGCGCTACAAGTCCGAGTAAACTCTAGTATTGGCGGGGGTTTTCAGGCACTTTAGGCCTGCAATCCGCGCCAGTGCTGGTTTAGCATCAGCTAACCAGCCCGCGTTACGGCAACGTAATCCCCGACCGCGCCTTCACGGCAGAGATATCAGAGGCAGTAATTGCCCCTGTCGCATTTACGTCAAACTGAAAGTTAAGTGCGCCCGCGGTCTGGCCAGACCGCGCCTTCACGCTACTGATGTCACTGGCAGTAACCGACCGTGTGTTGTTCACATCGCCGACCAGAAAGCCCATCGATGCTGATGCCGTGCCGCTGCCATTGATGCCGTTCAGGGTGACCTTGAGGCGTTTATTGTCGGTCACGCTGGTGAGGGTGACGGTGGCATTATTGCCGGACATCGTGACGCTGGCGTTGCCGACGATATTCATCATCGCATCGAGTGCGGTGGCGGCACCAACCGAGGTGACGGCGTTGTCAAAACGAAACACAAGCGTATGGCCGCCACCGATGACGCGTGGCTCGACCGTGACGAGGCCAGTGATCGGCACGGTGTGGGCAATGGTTATTTCAAACGGGGTGGCACCGTGAAGCTTGCGCGAGACGACCGAGAGCAGATTGAGCACCGCCGGGGAGACATTGAGGGTGCCGCGAAAGCCGCTGCTGAGTTGAAAGCTCACACTGGTGATGGTGCCGGTGGCGACAGCATCGCCGACGGAGGAGGAGACAATAAAGTTGACTGAACTCATGTTGGCGACACCGGCGTTGATGGTGTCTTTTTGCATGGTGAAATTGGCGCTGGTTTGGCCGGCTGCCACCGCGAGGCCACTGGCGGCAACGCAGGCGAATGCACAAATCAGGTGGGTCGGCTTCATGTTGGTGTCTCCTGCGTTGTTGACATGTCTTTTGCGTGCTACCTGCCACGCAATGCCAATTTGATCTCCTGCAACTCCACCTCAAGCGCGTTTATTCTACGCTGTTGTTTCTGAAATTCGTTCAACAACATTGGCGTCAGATATTGGTAGTACACCGATTCAATCTGACCGTCGGCTGAACGACCTGCGAGACCCGGATAAATTTCGTTCACCTCTTCAGCGATGAGGCCGTACTGAACCATTCGCCCCTGCGGATTTTGGTCGATCTTGTAGTGGAACGTGACAGGTCGCAGATTCATTAGCGCGCTGCTGGCCGCGTTCATATCGGCGATATCGTCTTTGAAGCGGCGGGAAGAATTCAAACTACCAATCTGGCCTCCGTTGCCAACCACCACCGTATTGCCGGTGATTATTCCTATCAGCCCCGCAACGAAAGTTCTGGATTGGTTGGTGCCGATGCGGATCGTGTCGGACTCGTTAGCCTGCCCAGGGTTGCCGATGGCGATGTTGTTAACGCCCGTGGTGATATTGAACCCCGCATTGTTTCCTATCGCAATGTTGGCAACACCATTGTTGTTGATAAGTGCACTCGTGCCAATGGCGACATTCAGGGAACCGGTCGTATTTGCCTCCATCGATCTATGACCTACGGCGGTATTGCTGCCCCCCGCTGTGCTGACTTTGAGCGCACTCGCGCCGATAGCGGTGTTTCCGTCCCCGCTAGTGTTGCTGCTGAGCGCAAATCGGCCAAATCCGGAATTAAAGTTGCCAGTCGTCGCCAAGTTGCCCGATTCCACGCCGACGAATGTGTTGTCACCGCCAACGTTGTGAATGAATCGGCTGCCGTTCTTGAGAATATTGCCAGCACCGGCGGTTGAATTCACCATCGTCAAATTGCCCGTCACGTTGCCGTTGCCGCCTGTGTCAGCCTGACAAACCACGGTGCCATTACTATTGAGCTGAGAAATAAACGAGCCCGCTGCACAATTGCCTGTCACTCGCGCCTGAATGCTGGCGGTGTCGACCGCCAACCCGACCGTGCCGCTTGCGCCCCCGCCAGTGAGTCCGCTGCCAGCCGTAACACCGGTGATGGTGCCGACACCGGGCGTTTGCCACTGCAAGTTCGTGCCATCGGTACCGAGCACCTTGCCCGCCGCCGCGCCGGAGATGGGCGACAACTTCGCCTGCGTCACTGCGTTGTTGGCGATCTGCGCCGCACTGATGGTTCCGCTGATTTGCGAACCCGCCAGCGTGGCGGTGCTATCGAGCGAAGCCGCGCGAAACGCATACGGGCTGCTGGCGAGTGGCTGACGCGGACCCATCTCGGCATCGGCATTGACGGCTACGGTCAGCCAGTACGGCTCATCGAACAGCAATGGAATCGGTGTCACGGCACCGATCACCGCATTGAAGGTGCCGTTCGTGACGTTCACGGCGGGCTGAAACTCTGCATACAACTCCATACTGCCAGTTGCCACGTTATAAATTCGAAATGCCATCGCCACCGTACCATTGACAGGCGTGCCGCCAGGATTGGTGAGATAGCCCTGATAGTTGATCGTCTGCGGTGGTGCGGCGAAGGTTTGCGGTGCCAGCAGTGCAAGACCGATGCCAAAAACGAAACACACAATTGTTTTCATGGGGTGCTCCGGACGGAAAATGGGGTATATCAAATAAGACGCGGTCGGCGGGAAGAATGCGACATTTGCGGGGAAATTGTTGCTGGCGCGCGTGGCCACAGCCACATTCAGGTCAAAAATCGAGACACAAGCATTGGTGCGGTTTTCAGGGCATTTATGCTCTGTAACACCCGCCAATGCTTGAGTTTGAGAGTTTGCAAACAAATCACTGTCATTTCGAACCCAGCCTCACTGCGAACTGAGAAATCTGCTTTTTTGAATCACACGAAGCAGCAGATTTCTCTCTTCGTTCGAAATGCCAGTGTTTGATTCAGCTACAATTTACTGAATGTCCAGCCCACTCAAACCGCCGTTGCCTGCACCAGAATCCTCGAGCCAGATCACCCAATTGCTCGCCGATTTGCAGCACGGGAACACCGGTGCGTCGGCCCGGCTCTATTCGCTGCTCTACCCTGAAATAAAACGCCTCGCCCGTTCGCGCTTGTATGCGGCGGGCGGCGTGACGAGCCTGAACACGACCGCGCTCGTGAACGAAGGCTTCCTGCGC
>JAYURJ010000134.1:0-4225 GCA_043756275.1 Betaproteobacteria bacterium
TTTTCGCAGATTCAAGTACGAGTCCCGACAACTCAGGGTGAAAAATAGGGGGTGAGGAACTGAACCGCGGTACCCTTTTGTTTCTGAGACGAAAGGATAACGCTATGAGTGGTTCAGCCCTCACCCTGGAAGAACGATACCTGATTCATGCCGGCGCGGTTGCAAAGCTTCGCGTGGCGGAGATTGCCAAACAATTGCGCCGGGATCGATCAAGCATCTATGACGAACTGCGACGAGGAGCGGATAGTGCAGGGGAGTATTGTGCGCATCGCGGTCAGCATGCGCGCGAGGCCGCGAGCGCGCGCAGTGCGGCCAATGTCATTGGCAAGTCTTGCGCACAATGGCAGAGCGTAAAAGCGTCACTGGAAAAGGGTTGGACGCCAGAGCAGATCTACGGGAGACGCGCGTTCCTGAAGAGTGCTGCGCCGATCAGCTTTCAAGCCATTTACGCGGCAACCCGACGCCATGGCTGGGAACACCTGCTGCCGACGGCCCGCGCGCGGCGGAATCTGAAACGTCCCGCGCGACGCCCGTGGAATGGCAGTGGGCGGCCGATTCAGGAGCGCGACCCTGACGTGTGGATGCGCCATCAGATCGGTGATTGGGAGGCCGACACGATGACGGGCAAGAAAAAGGACAAAAAGCGTCTTCTGGTCATGTGCGAACGACAAAGCCTCTACATGAATCTGGCGTTGCTGACGGGCATCGAGGCGATGCCGACCGCGCGGACAATGAAGCGCCGCCTCCAAACCAATGGCATTCCGTTTCTGAGCGTCACCACCGATCGAGGCACCGAGTTCTGCGCGACCGGCGTTGTCATGGATCCCAAGGCGTTCGCTTGCGACGCGTATTCACCTAATGAGAGAGGCACTAATGAGAACCAGATCGGCATGCTTCGCCGCGACCTGCCGAAAGGTATGACGATGGACAACCTGACTCCTGCGGATATCAAAAAGCTGGAAAAAAAATACAACAACACTCCGCGAAAGTGCCTCGGTTTCAGAACCCCAAGTGAGGTAGTATTTGGCCACCCACCGCGTGTCGGGACTCGTACTTGAATCCGGGAAAATGCCTGAAAAGGCGCGCCAGTGCTTAAGGCTTGAAGCGCGTAATGTTTTTAGTTTGCGTCACACCGTTTAGCGTATACGCGAACGTGCCATTGTTGGCGTCGGTGAAATTGAGGGTTGCCGTCCCAATCACTTGCGTTTGCACCGTGCTGCCAGGGACGAATGTCGAGAAGCCCGGGCCTGTCGTTTTGATCACCTGGCCCTCGTATTGGCCGAATGACACCCAGCTTCCCGCCTGAATCGAGTACCACTCCGCTCGGTTGTCGCTGCCATACGTAAACCATGCAGCGAGCACGCGATCAAGTTTGTCATGCCAGATGAACAGGCCCCAGCCAGATTCGGCGGGATTCCACCAGTGGTCGGCGTAATTGAGCCTGACATATGGCGCAATCTTCAGTGCGCGCGCATCAGAAACGACCAACGAGAGTCCGGTTGCAATCGCAAACTCTCCTACATTGTTTGCCCCGGGTGCGACCACATCCAGCTGGTAGCTACCTGCGGGGAGCTTTCCCAACTCGACAAAAGTAAACTGGGCTCCGGGGATCAGGGGCGGTCGCACCGGGGGTAAAAGTGGAAACGGTCCGACAGTGCCGAGTGTGATTCGCAGGCGATTGCTTTCCTGTGAGACGCGGTAAGAATCCGCCAGATAAAAGACTGGGCCGCTGCGGTCAATTCGCATGGTTATCGTATCGGCCGATGACGGTGCCGTTGGGCTAATTACGATACTGGGAGCAGTTTGCGCAAACGAAACTACGCAAATCACCAAACTGACGGCACCGATGCCAATTTTTTTCAAATGCCACATGTCAGCCTCTTTGTTGGTTTTCCAAGATCGTCCCGACTTAGCGAAGTATTGTTCATTTTGTCGTCTTAAGAATCCGGAACGCCGACGCGATGCTTCAGGCAAAAATACCAAGCTATGCGTCGCCTTCAATATTGTTCGATGCGCGAAGTGTTGGCAATGCTCCATTCACTCCGATGGACGTAGGACTATCGCTAGATCTGTGGCAGTGTTTGCCTGGGAATTGGCAAACACGTACTTCCCCACGTCCTCAGAACGAGAGAATCAACATGCAAACTGGGCGTCAAGGAAGATCTCTTGATCGATTGCGGCTTACAAAAAAGTAGGGGCAGTCTTTCGACCACCCCTGAAGGCGCACTCTCGAATGCTTCTGGAGGAGAACCTACGGGATTTGGGGACCTAGCCAAACCACCGAAGCACCCAGGGAGGGAGGGTGATCCACAAGCATTCGAAGATATATGAGCAACCCTTGTGCCAGTAAATTTAACCCAATATAAAACAACGAGTTAACGATCTACCACCCATTTGAACTTAGGTGTCATCGTTGCCATTGTGTCGCCAGATCACGACAAATTATGGGCCATAACGCTAAACTGCTGATTCAAAACAATAATCCTTGTCTCTAAATGGCGACGGTGGCAACGTGCAAACCGACGGTTTCCGCGCCGCAGCAATCAGCTTAAATCAACCACTCGCCGGCTTAAAGTGCGCGGCCTCGATGCGGTGGCGTTGCAGCAATTTATAGAACTCGGTGCGATTGCGTTTTGCCAGTTTCGCTGCATGCGTCACGTTGCCTTGAGTGAGCTTTAGCAGCCGGGTGAGGTAGTCGTATTCAAAGCGTCGCCGCGCCTCTTCGAATGAATCGAGGCCCTGCATCTCCATCTGCATTGCCTGCTCGACAACCTTGGTCGAGACAATTTCGCCAGACGACAACGCCACCACTTGCTCAGCAACGTTGTACAACTGGCGGATGTTGCCGGGCCAAGCGGCACCGCTCATCATCTCCAGCGCGTCGTGTGAAAGCGCGTTCACATTTTTTTCGTAGCGCTTGGAAAGCTCTTTCAGAAAATGCGATAGCAATAGCGGGATGTCCTCACGACGTTCACGCAGCGCGGGCAATTTCAGCGTGACCACGTTCAATCGGTAAAACAAATCTTCCCGAAACGCGCCATCTTTTTTGGCCTGATTCAAATCGCGATGGCTTGCCGAGATGACGCGCACATCGACGGGAATGGTTTTGGTTGAGCCAACGGCACGGATTTCACGCGCCTCAAGAACGCGCAACAATTTCACCTGCAATGCCAGCGGCATATCGCCGATTTCATCGAGCAGCAGCGTGCCGGTGTGCGCCTCAACAAACAGCCCCGGATGATCGGCCGTGGCGCCGGTAAACGCGCCTTTTTTGTGGCCAAACAGTTCCGACTCCAGCAGCGTTTCAGGAATGGCACCACAGTTAATGGCCACAAAGGGCCGATCCGCACGGCGGCTGGCGCGATGTAGCGCGCGTGCCAGCAATTCCTTGCCGGTGCCGCTTTCGCCCTGAATCAGCACGCTAGCATCGCCCTGCGCAATCCGCTCTGCACGCAATAGCAAATCTTCCATCACGGGGCTGCGGGTAATAATTTCGCTGCGCCATGCGGCATCAGATTTACCGAACGCCAATCCTGCACCGGTTCCAGCATTCGACGTGCCGACGCTGCCATGTAGCGACAGCGCGCGCGCAACTTGCGCCAGCAATTCGTTCGCGTCATACGGCTTGGTGATATAGCCAAAGACACCTTGCTGGGTGGCGGCGACTGCGTCCGGGATGGTGCCGTGCGCTGTCAAAATAATGACTGGTAAACCAGTGTGGCGTCGCTCGATTTCGTGGAATAACGCCATGCCATCGAGGCCCGCCATCCGCAAATCAGTGATCACCAAATCGGGCCGCTCAGCCGCAATCATGGATAGCGCCTGTTCGCCACTGACAGCAGTGGTGGCACGATAGCCGCTCGCTTTGAGGCGAATCGACAGCAGCTTCAGCAGATCAGGATCATCATCGACCAGTAACAGATTTTGCATTTGCGGACTACTCATTTTGGGGGCTGTGTGGGCTGTGGTGGAACCACGCGTTGTGGATCGACGCGCTGGGTGTCTGCGCGGCGGTTGACGCTGCTATCGATGGATTTGATCGCGGCGAGTTTGCGTTCGAGCTCACTAACGCGCGCACGCAATGCGCGGGCCTCCAATTCCTTGCTGTCGTCGCGCCGTAGTGTGGTCAGGCGCGCCTGCGCATCGCGCGATTGTTCGCGCAGCTTTTTGCGATCCTGCGCCAAACCAACCATTAGCATGGCAAGAGCGCGAACGCCAGCCTGCG
>JAYURJ010000135.1:0-4190 GCA_043756275.1 Betaproteobacteria bacterium
TTCAAGGTGCGAAGGATTGAAGGCGAGCGTCAGGTGCACGCCGCCGCCCTTGGTCTGGATATCGGATGAAAAACCCTGATGGTATTTCACGTCACCCGACCCCAGATCGTGCGCATGCTTGCCTTCGAACTCGGAGAACAAATCGGCAGGCAATTTGCCCAGGCTGTTCACCAGCACGTTTAACCGACCGCGGTGCGCCATGCCGAGCACGACTTCCTTTACGCCCTGCCCACCAGCGTTTTGGATGATGTCGTCGAGTAGCGGGATAAGGCTCTCTCCACCTTCGAGCGAAAACCGTTTCTGGCCGACATACCGGGTGTGCAAATATTTTTCCAGCGTTTCGGCTGCCGTCAGGCGCTCCAGCAGGAATTGTTTTTCTTCCTTGTTCAGCGAAGGCTGCGACTGGATGCCTTCAAACTGGCTCTGCACCCAGCGCTTTTGCTCGGTGGAGCTGATGTACATGTATTCGACACCGACATAGCCGCAATAGGTTTTTTTAACCGCCGCGACGATGTCTTTCAGTTTGGCTCTGTCATTGCTGCCGTTAATGCGCCCCTGCCACGAACCGATGCCAAATTCGGCTTCAAGATCGGCATTGGTGAGGTTGTAATAACTCAATTCCAGTTCCGGCACGGGCATGCGTTCGCTGCGCTTCAACGGGTCAAGCGAGGAATGCCGCGAACCGAGCACGCGATGCGCGCGAATAAATTGCAGCACTCTGAGCGAGCGTTTATCTTCGCCACCACCAGCGGCGACATTCACGTAAGCGATGCGTCCACCACCCAGTTTTGCACGCGCGGCAAAGGCCTCAATCACCGGCGTGTGCGCGACATCTTTGGCGGTGATGCCCGGGACATTGGGCAAGCCATCAAATTGCTTGCGCCATGTTTCGGGCACCGACGTGGGGTCGGCAAGATATTGCTCGTAAAGCTCTTCGATATAAGGTGCATTGGCACCGTTGAACAGCGAAGACAACTGGAATTCTCTCATCATGGTGTCACCTCGAATCAAAACTTTGGCGTTGCGGCGTTGGGTTGCTTGGTTGGGAAGTTAAATATTAATATTGAAACTATAGTACTGGTACGGTTTTTGAGGCTTTTTGTGGCTGGGAGGCGCGTGGAATGGCGATCTACGTAATTAATTACTTTGAAATTTTTCTGTACAAAATCAAATTGAACCTGACCCCTTTGGTTCTGTTGTTACATGTCGCATTTAACGGCTCTGTAATTCCAAGAACCTCCACGGTCTAGACAGCGATCAACAAACATGTAATCCCAGATTACATATGCCACGAGCAAAACGATTAGTCAGACGACAACCCGCCCGATCACGCGCACGATTTATGCCTAATGTGCCTAAATAGGGTCAGACACCAACTATCCCAATTGCCATCACCAACGCTGCCGTCTTATTTTTTCACATCCCGCCGCTGCGATCCCACATACAACTGCCGTGGACGACCAATCTTGTATTCAGGATCTGCGATCATTTCATTGAGCTGCGCAATCCAGCCGACGGTGCGCGCCAGCGCGAAGATGGCGGTGAACAGCGGCACAGGAATGCCGATGGCTTTTTGCACGATGCCGGAATAAAAATCGACGTTCGGATAAAGTTTGCGGCTGACGAAGTAATCGTCTTCGAGCGCGATTTTTTCCAGCGCCATCGCGAGCTTGAATGTTGGGTCATCGTGCAGCCCGAGTTCATTCAGCACCTCATGGCAGGTTTCACGCATCAACGTCGCACGCGGGTCGTGGTTTTTGTACACACGGTGGCCAAAGCCCATCAGGCGCACGTTGGAATTTTTGTCTTTGACCTTGGTAATGAATTCACCAATCTTGGCCACACCGCCATCGCGCTGGATGTCGGCGAGCATGCCGAGCGCAGCTTCATTCGCGCCGCCGTGCGCTGGACCCCACAAGCAAGCCACGCCCGCTGCAATCGCGGCGAATGGATTAGTGCCGGACGACGCGCACAGCCGCACTGTTGAGGTGGATGCGTTCTGCTCGTGGTCGGCATGCAAAATAAAAATGCGATCCATAGCGCGCACCAGCACTTCGTTCACTTTGTAATCGGCTGCCGGCACGGCAAACATCATGCGCATGAAATTTGAGGCGTAATCGAGATCGTTGCGCGGATAGTTGATCGGCTGCCCGACGGTGTACTTGTAGGCCATCGCCACGAGCGTGGGCATTTTGGCGATGAGGCGAATGGCGGAAATATCGCGCTGCTTGGCATCGTGCAGGTTGATCGAATCCGGATAGAACGCCGATAGCGCGCCAACCAAACCGGTCATGACTGACATCGGGTGCGCATCACGCCGGAAGCCGCGCAGGAAAAACTGCATCTGTTCATGCACCATCGTGTGATTGGTCACGCGACTGACGAAGTCCTTCTTCTGGTCGACGTTTGGTAAATCGCCGTAAAGCAGCAAGTGGCAGGTATCCATAAAGTCGCATTTGGTTGCGAGCTGTTCAATCGGGTAGCCGCGATAGAGCAATTCACCTTTGTCGCCATCAATAAAGGTGATGGTCGAATTACACGACGACGTGGACATGAAGCCGGGGTCATAGGTGAACATGCCGGTCTGCGCGTAGAGCTTTCGGATGTCAATTACGTCCGGGCCATGCGTGCCACCAAAAACGGGTAGTTCGACCACTTTGCCATCAGCCAGGGTCAGGGTTGCGTTGCCTTTTGGATTCATTCTTGATCTCCCAAAATATTGGTCATTGTGCTGTTTTGATACGCTCAATCAGGTGATTGAAGCGGTCATCGTCACATCGTTTTCGTCCCATCAGTACGTCAAGCAAATCGTTATCACTCCACCGCAGTAATTCTTCCAGCAAAGCCATTTCTGTCGCACCCAGCGTCGTCAATTGCGCATCCAGAAAACGCGTCAGGATCAAATCGTTTTCCAGCAATCCGCGGCGCGCGTGCCAGCGAATGCGGTCGTGCTTTCGATCATCCACTTCCACCCCCCTTTGAAAAAGGGGGGCAGGGGGGATTTGCTGTTTGTGCACAATTGCGGCCATCTAAAATCCCCCTCGATCCCCCTTTTTCAAAGGGGGAAGTGCGTTGCAATCAACTGGCGCTAACTACTTCCTGTGTCGCTAAAACTTACACCCCACGCTTGACCAACATCTCCTTGATTTTGCCAATCGCGAGCGAGGGATTGAGCCCCTTCGGACAGACGTCAACGCAATTCATGATGGTGTGGCAGCGAAACAGGCGATATGGATCTTCAAGATTGTCGAGCCGCTCGTTGACGGCCTGATCGCGCGAATCCGCAATAAAACGATACGCCGCCAGCAAGCCGGCCGGGCCGACAAATTTGTCCGGATTCCACCAGAAGGATGGACACGCTGTCGAGCAACATGCGCACAGAATGCATTCGTAAAGGCCATCGAGTTCGAGCCGGTCTTCCGGCGATTGCAGGCGTTCTTTTTCTGGCGGAGGATCGTGGTTGATCACGAACGGTTTGATCGAATTGTATTGCTTGAAAAACTGCGTCATATCGACGATCAGATCGCGAATAATCGGCAACCCTGGCAGCGGGCGCAATTTGACCGGTTCCTGCAAATCGGCAATTTTGGTGATGCAGGCGAGCCCGTTTTTACCGTTGATATTCATTGCATCGGAGCCGCAAATACCTTCGCGGCAGGAGCGGCGCAACGCGAGCGTGTCGTCGATGGATTTGATGCGAATCAGCGCGTCGAGCAGCATACGGTCCGAGGGCGCAAGCTGAATATCGTATTGCTTGAAATACGGCTTCTGATCTTGGTCGGGGTCAAAGCGTTCGATGATGAATTTCATTTTTGGTCTCTTGTTTGGATCTCAACAATCGTTGTCATTTCGAGTGGCCCTATCGCGAGAAATCTGCTTTTGACGTTGCTAATACGTCCGTGCCTTGGGCGCAATCGATTCAACCGTGAGCGGTTTGAGGTTCACCGGTTTGTAATCGAGCTTGTTGCCATCCTTGTACCAAAGCGTGTGCTTGAGCCAGTTTTCATCATCGCGGCCATTCACAAAGCCGGGTCGATCATGGCAATCCGCACGGTCATGCGCACCACGGGTTTCCTTGCGCGCCTCAGCTGAGATCATGGTGGCGACGGCAACTTCAATCAGGTTTTCAAGTTCGAGCGCTTCGATACGCGCAGTGTTGAAGACCCTGGATTTATCCTTGATCTCCAGAA
>JAYURJ010000136.1:0-12202 GCA_043756275.1 Betaproteobacteria bacterium
TAGCGAATCGCCACGGGTAATCAGCAGCAAAGCACCGCCCACAAGGAACGTCGCAACCCACACCGAGGACATGTAATTCAAGGTCATCGCGGTGGATAAGGGCAAACCACCGATGGCATAAAACCAACTCGCTAGAGAGGCAACGCCGACTACACTGCGCCACAAATGCATCATGGGCACGGTAGTCTTTAATGGAGTGCCCTGCCAGCGCATAATGCCAAGCAGCACTAGGGCACTAAGCCCGCCTCGATAAGCGATTAGTTCGGCAGTATTAAAGTAAGCGTAGGCATTTTTAATACAGACGCCCATTGCTGCAAACAAGAGCGATGCAACGATCATCCATAGCGCTTGCATTACTGATAGCCCTTCATCAGTTACTCATCAAACCCACTTGTTCGCGAAGCTCCAATATACGGTCCTGCCAATAGCGCTGCGTGTTGAACCACGGAAACGCGAGCGGAAACGCCGGGTCTTCCCAGCGCTGGGCTAGCCATGCGGCGTAATGGATCAAACGCAATGTGCGCAGTGCTTCCAGCAGATGTAATTCGCGTCGATCAAAGTCGGCGAACTCTTCATAGCCGTCGAGCACGTCGCGCAACTGTCGCGTCATTTCTTCGCGCGAACCTGACAGCAGCATCCACAAATCCTGCATTGCCGGGCCGGTTCTGCAATCATCAAAATCAACGAAATGCGGCCCGTCATCGGTGTAAAGCACATTGCCGACGTGGCAATCGCCGTGCAAACGAATCTTGCGCACGTCGCCCGCATGCGCATAGCAGGCACGCACGCCTGCGAGCGCCTGATCAATCACGCTCACCCATGTTTCGCGCAAGTCTGCGGGAATGAAATTGTGCTTCAACAGCCAATCGCGTGGCTGATCGCCGAGGTTGGCGATATCAAGTACTGGCCGGTGCGCAAACGTATGGATGGCACCCACACCGTGAATGCGCCCGAGAAAACGCCCCATCCATTCGAGTACATCCGGGTTATCCAGCTCAGGCGCGCGACCACCGCGTCGCGGACTCAAACTGAATCGGTAACCGGCAAATTCAAACAGCGTGTTGCCGTCAATATTGAGCGGCGGCACAACAGGGATTTCGCGATCAGCCAGCTCTTGCGTGAACGCATGCTCTTCGAGAATTTGCGCGTTACTCCAGCGACCGGGCCGATAAAATTTGGCGATGACAGGCTTTGCCTCCTCGATACCGATTTGGTAGACGCGATTCTCATAACTATTCAGCGCCAGCATGCGACCGTCGGCAAGGAAGCCAGTACTTTCGATGGCGTCGAGAATGACATCTGGGGTCAAGCGGTCGTACGGGGTTGTATTCTCGGACATGCGGTATTGTAACTGCCGCTTTGGTGCAGGCTGAATATAAAAAGCCAAACACTAGTACTGGCGGGGGTTTTGGAGCATTTTTTGCCTGAAGTGCGCGCCAGTGCTAGTGTTTGCTCAAAATTTATTCTTTGTCATTTCGGGTTGGCCGTGCTGACCTGTACAACGCTTCACCTGCGGGCGTCTCAAACCAAAAGCGATAAAATGTAGTCGTCTCCTCGAAAGTTTTCATCAAATGTCTGCACAAAGCTGTCTCGATATTCTCTCCGGCAAAGCAATCGCCGACACTCCCGTCACCATCAAAGGCTGGGTAAAAACCCGCCGTGATTCCAAGGCCGGTATTTCCTTCGTCAATGTCTCCGATGGTTCCTGCTTTCATCCCGTGCAAGTCGTGGCACCGAACACGCTGGCCAACTATGCCGATGAAGTGCAAAAACTCACCGCCGGCTGCGCAATAGAGGCGACCGGCTTGATCGTACCGTCGCCCGCGAAAGGCCAGCCCTTCGAAATGCAGGCCACGGCCATCAAAATTGTCGGCTGGGTTGATGATCCCGACACGTATCCGATCACACCCAAAGCACACACGATGGAATTCCTGCGCGAAGTTGCGCATTTGCGCCCGCGCACCAACGTGATCGGTGCCGCCACACGGGTGCGCCATACCATCGCGTCGGCCATCCACCGTTTCTTTCACGAGCACGGCTTCCTGTGGGTGAATACGCCCATCATCACTGCGGCTGACGCGGAAGGTGCGGGTGAGCTGTTTCGCGTCTCCACGCTGGACATGATGAACCTGCCGAAAACGCCGGATGGCAAAGTGGACTTTACGCAGGATTTTTTTGGCCGCGAAGCATTCCTCACGGTGTCCGGGCAATTGAACGTGGAAACGTATTGCATGGCGCTGTCCAAGGTCTACACCTTCGGCCCCACCTTCCGCGCAGAGAACTCCAATACTTCACGCCACCTCGCCGAATTCTGGATGATCGAACCTGAGATCGCCTTTGCCGATTTGGCAGACGACGCGACGCTCGCAGAGGCGATGCTGAAATACATCATCCGTACGGTTTTGAGCGAGCGCGTCGACGACATGGCGTTTTTTGAAGAACGCATCGAGAAAGGCCTGATCGCGAAACTCGAAAATATCGTCAAGTCGGAATTCGTGCGTATGGACTACACCGATGCGATCAAAGTGCTCGAAAACGCGAACGAGAAATTTGAATACCCTGTGAAGTGGGGCATCGACCTGCAATCCGAGCACGAGCGCTTTATTGCCGAAAAACACGTCAACGGCCCGACCGTGCTGATGAACTATCCGAAAGAGATCAAGGCGTTTTACATGCGCCTTTCCGACGACGAGAAAACGGTGGCTGCGATGGATGTGCTGGCACCCGGCATCGGCGAAATCATCGGTGGCTCGCAACGCGAGGAGCGCCTAGATGTGTTGGACAGACGCATGGTGGAGTGTGGGCTGGATGTCGCGCATTACGGCTGGTATCGCGATCTCAGACGTTACGGCACGGTGCCGCATGCGGGGTTTGGGCTGGGATTTGAGCGGACGGTTTCGTATATCACCGGGTTATCGAATGTGCGGGATGTGATTCCCTTTCCGCGGACACCAGGAAGTGCGAGGTATTGACTGAATAGAAACTGAGATCGAGGTGCTTAGTTCAAATGCACGCGTACAGCTAGTTGCGGTGATTGCTCTACCACCCCACATCCCGACCTTCTCCCCGCGAGCGGGGAGAGGGAATAAAACACTCGGCGTTAGCGCAATCGTTGCTTAAGAGTCGGAGTAATACGAATATGCCACTGCAAGACAAAAACCTAGAAGCCCTCTTCAAAAACAACCGCGCATGGGCGGACCGCATTCGCGCCCAACATCCGGATTTTTTTGCACAGCTAGCCAAGCAACAGAATCCGCAATTCCTGTGGATCGGGTGCTCCGATAGTCGTGTCCCTGCCAACGAGATCGTCGGGCTGATGCCGGGTGAGGTGTTCGTCCATCGCAATATCGCCAACGTCGTCGTGCATAGCGATCTCAATTGTTTGTCGGTCATCCAGTTTGCGGTGGATGTGCTGAAGGTGCAGCACATCATGGTGGTGGGCCACTACGGCTGCGGTGGTGTGCGCGCGGCGTTGTTTGATCAGCGCGTCGGGCTTGCCGATAACTGGCTGCATCATGTTCACGATGTTCGCGATAAACACACGGAAGCGCTAGCGGCAATCGGCCTGGACGAAGGGCGCCTTGATCGGTTGTGTGAACTCAATGTGATCGAACAAGTGGCCAACGTTTGCCAAACCACGATTGTTCGAGACGCGTGGGATAAAGGACAGGATTTGGCCGTCCACGGCTGGGTTTATGGTATCAAGAACGGTTTATTGCGTGATTTGAATGTCACTATCGAGAATCGTGCAGAAGCTACAAGTGTGCGCAAAAGTGCCCTCAATACGTTGGCCGACGGCGTGACTGATCATGATCGCTTTTACACCAAGTTTGATCGCACTAAGTAAAAGGCCGAACGCGCTCGAAAGCGCTCCGGCCACCGTTGCAGGAACGGTATTACAACTTCGTTGGTTCAACCCGCGGCACTTCAGGTACTGGTGCCGGTGTTGGCACTGGCACAAACGGTGGCTCTTGAACAATCGGCGGTGGCGTTGGAGCCGGTTCCACGATTGCTGGCAATGGTGGAACCACTTCGGGTTGCGGTGTGACCACGGCTTTAGCGGGCGCGACTTTTTTAGCGGCAACGGGTGCTGGCTTCGCGATCACGCTGCTTGCTGTTGGCGTGCGACGTGCATCAGGTTCGGCAATTGCCGCGGGGGCATCAACTGGCGCTGGCACAATGGCCGGTGCAGTTGGGGCTAGTGGCGTTTTCGGCACGATCAGGTTCGATGCCGATACCGCCGGTTCAATTTTCGCGGAATGTGATTCGGAATACATATTCACGCCTGCCGCAATGCTGGCGACGACTGCAATCATCCCAATCGCAATCCATACTGGTTGCGATGATCTTCCAGAAAAGCTACCGGCATAGCTGCCGTGCACTGGTCTGAAATCGTCTAGCGTATGCGGCACATTTGTGGACGCAGATGCTGTCGTTGTGTAGTTGAATCGTGGGGAGTTTATTTGGGCGGTTTGCATGTTGATTCCTTTGAAGCTGTGGCGAATACCACAACGACAGTGTAGGTCGTGACCATTTTGACCAATGTAGGTGTGTGGTCATTTGGCCTGTAGGAAAACGCCGGGTTCAGATCGCGTCATTGCCCAGCGTGGTGCGACTTCTGACGGTAAAATCAACGCATGCGCAACTCACCACACGCCATGACCACACGCGGATTTTCGATGATTGAGCTGGTGATGGTCATGGCCGTTGTTGCCATCCTCGCCCTGATTGCGGTGCCCACATTTCTGGACCGCAACGTGCGCCTGCAAGTGCAGGATGGGATGGCACTCGCGAAATTGGCCCACAGCGCGGTTAACGGGTTTTATGGCATGAACAATGAACTACCCAACAACAATGATGAAGCGGGCGTGCCACCGAAAGAAAAGATCGTCAGCAATTTGGTGTCCGAGGTAAGCATCGATGCCGGTGCCGTGACGCTCACGTTCGGCAATAACGCCAATTCCGCTGTCGCTGGAAAGCGTTTGACGTTGCGTCCGGCCATCGTCAAAGACGCGCCGACAGTGCCGATTGCATGGCTTTGCAATAACAAGCCAGTGCCCAACGGCATGACCGCGATGGGCATCAACCGCACCGACATTCCGGGCAAGTGGCTGCCACTCGAATGCCGCAGCTAACGCGGCTTCCCTCCATGCAGCGAACGCTGTTTCCTACATCGCAGTAAACTCGTATTTCCACTCGCTAATCGAGACTTAAACATGACTGCCCGCGACGCCTATTCCTCGCTCACCAATCTCAACACGAACAAATTGCTCGACGACATTTCGCGTCAATGGGATGCCGACATCGTTGGGCAGTTGATCGAATACATCAAGCTGCCGGCGAAATCGCCGGGCTTCGATCACGATTGGGCCAAGCACGGCTATCTCGACGCGGCCATTGAGCAAGTGCGCAAATGGGTGCTGGCACAAAATATTGCCGGGCTCACGCTGGAAGTAGTGCGTGTTGAGGGCCGCACACCAGTTTTGTTTTTCGATATTCCCGCCACCGGCGGCGTTGATCCCGACCAGACCATCCTGCTCTACGGCCACCTCGACAAACAACCCGAAATGACCGGCTGGCGCGCGGGCCTCGGTCCGTGGACTCCGGTTTATGAAGACGGCAAACTTTATGGTCGCGGCAGCGCTGACGACGGCTATGCCGTATTCTCGGCGCTGTCGGCCATCATGGCGCTCGATGCGCAAAGCGTTGCGCGCCCGCATTGCATCGGTCTCATCGAGACCTGCGAGGAAAGCGGCAGTTACGATTTACCTTACTACCTCGAAGCGCTGGCCCCGCGCATGGGCAACGTGAAACTCGTTATCGCGCTCGATTCCGGGGCCGGCAATTACGACCAGATGTGGGTCACCACCTCGCTGCGCGGTCTGGTTAATGGCACGCTCACCGTGAACGTGCTGACCGAAGGCGTGCATTCCGGCGACGCGGGTGGTGTGGTGCCTTCTTCATTTCGTATCGCTCGGCAATTGCTCGATCGCATCGATGATTCGCGAACCGGTGTGGTCAAGCCGGCCGCGTTCAATTGCGAGATTCCGGCCGAGCGCGTGACGCAAGCCAAGCAAGCCGCCGACATTCTCGGCGAAGCGATGTGGAAACGCTTCCCGTGGGATAGCTGCTGTGATGATGGCGGCAAGTTCACGTTCGTGCAGCCGACCACAAAGGATCCCGTGGAATTGATTTTGAATCGCACCTGGCGTGCTGCGCTGGCGGTGACGGGCGCAGATGGTTTACCAAGTATCGAAATGGGCGGCAATGTGCAACGACCCTATACGTCACTGAAACTGTCATTGCGCCTGCCGCCGCTGGTCAATGGTGAAACGGCCGCCGCGCAATTGAAGCAGACGCTGGAGAGTGACCCGCCGTATTCGGCGCACGTAACATACAACTTCGAACAAGCCGCCACCGGCTGGAATGCCCCCGCGATTGCGCCGTGGCTCTCGGCGGTTCTCGATGTCGCCTCGCAAACGTTCTACGGCAAACCCGCCGCCTATCTGGGCGAAGGCGGCACCATTCCGTTTATGGCGATGCTAGGCGTGAAATTTCCCGATGCGCAGATGCTCATCACGGGTGTGCTCGGCCCACAATCCAACGCCCACGGCCCGAATGAATTTTTGCATGTGCCATATGCGAAGCAGCTGACGGCAGCGGTGGCAATTGTGTTGGCGGGGGCGGTGTAGGGCGGTTTTGCTTTATTGAAAACGAAAGTCAAGCACTGGAGCGGGTTGCAGGCAGAAAGTCTGTGGATAGGCCCGCCAGTGCTGGTTTTTAAGTGAAATTAAGTCAGGTCTCACAAGACAATCCAGTTGGTGCCGCAGAATGAACTCAAGCCTCTACCTCTCGTTCGTTGTCACAAGCCTCCTCGTCCTCGCTCTCCCGGGGCCGTCCTTCGCCTATGCCGTTGCGGTCGGCGCGCGCGCGACCCGCGCAGAGATTGCTTTCAACGCAGTCGGCATGGGGTTGGGCGGCCTTGCAATCACGGTGGCACTTGCCCTCGGTGCGTCTCATTTGCTGGCGGCATCGCCCGCCGCATACACATTGCTGCAGGTAGTAGGCTGCATCTATCTTGTCTACCTCGGCGTTCTCGCGTACTGTGCAGACGTAAAGGAGGCGGCTGCAAGCGCCAACACCTTGGTCGGCAGGAGCGCCGTTGGCTCGGCAGTTCAGGGCTTCATCGTCGAGACGGCAAATCCGAAGGCGATCATGTTCTACGCATCCTTGGTGCCGCAGTTCGTAGATCCAGCAATCGGCAATGTGCATCTTCAGTTCTTGGTCCTCGGCGGCACATTTGTTGCGCTTCAGGTCGTCTGGGATATCACACTAATGTTTGCAGTCAGTCGTCTACAATCCTGCGCATTCAACTCCACTTCAGCAAGGGCGCAGCGCATTGCAAACAGGGTGAGTGGCATCACTCTCGTCGCGCTCGGGGTTGCGCTGCTGTTTCAAGAGCGTCCACGCCTATAGCGACACGTGACGCCTTACTCAATCGTCAGGCAGCAGAAAATACACTCTCCCCTCACCACCACCCGACCCAGGAGGTTCTATGAAGCGAGTCACTGGCATTGGCGGCATCTTCTTTAAAGCCAACGACGCACCGGCACTACAAGCTTGGTACAAGCGGCACCTCGGCATCGATGTTCAAGAATGGGGCGGTACGGCGTTCACTTGGGCCGACGGAGAAGGCAAGCCGATTACCGGAACAACTATCTGGTCCATTGGTTCGGCGGAAGGTGACCAGTTTGCGCCCAGCAACGCAACGTTCATGGTCAACTACCGGGTGGAAGACCTGCACGCCCTGGTCAAAGTCTTGCGCGAAGAAGGCTGCAAAGTCCTCGACAAGATCGACGATTCCGAGTATGGGAAGTTTGGCTGGGTTATCGATCCAGAAGGAAACAAGGTGGAGCTTTGGCAACCGCCTGTCGGGCAATGATCCGGGCAGGCGGGCACGGCACTAATATCGTTACGGCATTTTCCGCTGCGGCGTCAGCAGCGCGCCGACTCCGCACTTATAGTTGTCGCACTTCGTTACGATTGTTGCCAACTTTTTATTTTTTTCTGGCGTAATGTGTCATTGGGAGCCAGATTATCAAAGGGTCATTATGACAATATCCACTAAAGTTTTTTACGCTCGTTGTGTTCATCGCCTGAAACGGTTCGCGACTGCCAGTAGTGCATTTTTGCTCATCACGATGGCAGGCACATCGGCGTTCGCGCAATCGACACCCAATCTGGTCGGCTTTTGGTACAAGCCCTCAGAATCCGGCTGGGGCCTGAGCATTCAGCAACAAGGCACCAGCACATTCGCGGTCTGGTTTACTTATGATCTGCAAGGTGCCACTACCTTCAATACGCTTCAGTGCACATTTGGCGGCAGCACCTGTGCGGGCGATATTTTTACTTACACCGGCACGCCGTTGGCGCAGATTACAACTGGCGCAAATGCGGTGGGCACCAAGATCGGCACCGGTTCCATCGTCGTCACCGGCACGAACCGGCTCTCACTTAGCTACAGCATTGGCAGCGTAAATCAAACCAAGACCGACCTCGAGCCGCAAATTTTTGCGCCTGCCGACCAGGTGCCTCAGTGCACTCTTGTGTTGCTACAGTTCTCACCTCCGCTGCCGCCGGGCATCGATGTCCGCTCCCCGCTGACCAACTACACCGATCACTGGTGGGGTGGTGCTGCCGCCTCTGGCTGGGGCATCCAGATTTCACATCAGGGAACGCAGGTGTTCGGAGGCTGGTATAGCTACAGCCCGGCGGGCAAGGCGACGTGGCTGACATTGCAAGGTGTGCAGGACAGCAACAATGCCAAACGATTCACTGGCGCGATTTATCAGGTCACCGCAGGCGCACCGTATCCACAAATCACCGGTCCGATTTCGGCGACTGCCAACGTGCAGGTCGGGACATTTGAATTCAATTTCACCGATGGCGTGAAAGGCTCTTTCACGTATTCGCTGCCGCAAATGAGCATCACCAATCGCACACTGCCGCTTGAACGCTTCGCGATTGCAGGCGGCGCGGTGAATGTCTGCACCGTGACGAAAACGGCTTTGGTTAGCGCACAGGTTGCTTCACGATTCCTGAATCAGGCGACGTTCGGCCCCAAGATGGCAGAAATTGACGCTGTGAGTGCGTCGGGCCTTGACGCGTGGCTGGACGCACAATTCAATAAACCGCAAACGCTGCATTTGCCACCGGTGACGACGTATCTCAACACCCTGGCAGCCGATGCACAACGCGGCCAGACCGCATTCCAATGGAGCCTTTGGAAGAATTTCTCCAGCGGCGATGACGCGCTCCGGCAACGCGTGGCATTCGCGCTATCTGAAATTTTTGTTATCTCGCTCAACAGCAATATCGCCTTCAGTTATCCACGTGGCCCTGCGCAGTATCTCGATACGCTTGGGCTGCATGCGTTCGGCAATTATCGCAATCTGCTCGAAGCCGTCACGTACTCGCCAATGATGGGCTTGTATCTCACGCACCTGCGCAACCAAAAAGAAAATCCCACGACCGGCACCGTGCCGGATGAAAATTACGCGCGTGAAGTCATGCAACTGATGAGCATCGGCCTTTACCAACTCCACCCTGATGGCACACAAAAACGCGATGCCGCAGGAAAGCTGATCGAGACTTATTCCAACGCCGATGTTTCCGGCATGGCAAAAGTGATGACGGGTTTAAGCTGGGCGGGGCCGGATACGTCCAATAGCCGATTCAGTGGCGGCGGCCTTAGCACGGAGCCTGATCGCGAGATCAAGCCGATGCAGGCATACGATCAATACCACTCGACAGCGCAAAAACAATTTCTCGGCGTCACCATTCCAGTACAAACAGTGGCAGCCACCAATAACGACGTGCGTATCGCACTGGATACCTTGTTTAATCACCCTAACGTCGGTCCGTTTTTTGGCAAACAATTGATTCAAAAACTGGTGTCAGCCAACCCGTCCGAGCAGTACGTATCGCGGGTGACGGCGGCATTTAACAATAACGGCAGCGGCGTGCGCGGTGACATGAAAGCCGTCATTCGTGCGGTGCTGCTCGACGTTGAAGCCCGTGGCGTGGCCACTGCCACCAGCGGCAAATTACGTGAGCCTGCGGTGCGCTTTGTGCAGTGGATGCGCGCGTTCAATGCAACTTCACGCGACGGTCGATTCCTGCTCGGCACGACCAGCGATCCGTCCACGCAGCTTGCGCAGATGCCGATGTATGCGCCGTCCGTGTTCAATTTTTTTCGCCCAGGCTTTATTCCGCCCAACAGCAGGGTTGGCGCAGTTAGTCTGGTCTCTCCGGAAGCACAGATTACCAATGAGACGTCGGTCGCGGGATACCTAAATTACATGCGCGGGGTAATTACCTCGGGCATCGGTACCACGACCAACGGCGTGCGCGACATTCAGGCAGATTACAACGCTGAATTGGCACTCGCCGCCAATCCCGATGCGCTCATTGACCGGGTGAGCCTGCTGCTGATCGGCAAAGATCTATCCGCAGCGGCCCGCGCCACCATTCGTGCCGCGGTCACATCAGTCAACATCGGCACCGCCAACCCTGCCACTGACCAGCGCAATCGCGTCAACCTTGCCATCTTTCTTGTGATGGCTAGCCCCGAATATATTTTCCAGAATTGACAAGGAATCGACATGACTGCCATTGTGAAAAATATCAATCAATCGCGCCGCGAATTCCTGCGTACCACAGGTCGCCTTTCCATCGCCGGCACTGCAGCACCGTTCGCGCTCAATCTAGCCACCATCGGTGCCGCCGCCGCACAAACGGCGAGCGACTATCGCGCACTGGTTTGCGTATTCTTGTACGGTGCCAACGACCACAACAACACGGTCATCCCGTTTGATACCGCGTCCTACGCTGCCTATACGGCTGCGCGAGCAACCATCGCCCGCCCGCTGTCGGCACTGCTGCCGCTTACACCAAGCGTGCCGCTAACGGGCACCAATACAGGTCGCCAGTTTGCGTTACCGACAGAACTGGGAGCGTTAAAACCGATCTGGGATAGCGGCAAGCTGGCGGTGATGGCCAACGTTGGGCCGCTCATCGTGCCGACGACGAAAATTCAATACAACAATCTTTCGGTGCCACTGCCGCCAAAACTTTTTTCGCACAACGACCAGCAATCGGTCTGGCAGGCCAGCGCACCGGAAGGCGCGCGCGAAGGCTGGGGGGGCCGCATTGGTGATTTACTGGCCTCGCAAAACGCCAGCACCATATTCACGTGCAATTCCATCAGCGGCAACGCGGTTTTCCTGGCCGGGCAATCGACGATCGCGTATCAGCTCAGCGCCTCGGGCTCGACTGCCATTAGCGGCATTACCGGCAACCTGTTTGGTTCATCATCGGCGAGTGCCGGACTGCGCTCACTCATCACCAGTGGCGGCGCGAATATCTTTACGCAGGATTTGGCCGACACCACGCAACGCTCCATCGACGCCAATGTAAGCCTTTCGGCGGCACTCGCCACTGCACCAGATCTTCCGCTGCCCGCAGAGTTGGCCTCCAGCAGTCTTGCGGCACAGCTACGCGTGGTGGCGCGCATGATTGCGCAACGCAACACGCTGGGTGCGAAACGACAGGTGTTTTTCGTTTCCATCGGCGGCTGGGATACGCACGATGACCAGCTCACCACGCAGCCCGGTTTGCACACGCAGGTGGCCGGTGCCCTCTCCTATTTCTACAACGCCACCGTGGGTCTGGGCATCTCGGACCGCGTCACCACGTTCACGGGTTCCGATTTCGGTCGCACCCTCACCACCAACGGCGACGGCTCCGACCATGGCTGGGGTGCCCATCATTTCGTCATGGGTGGCGCAGTGAAGGGCCAGCAATACTACGGAACGTTCCCGATCATGGGGCTGAACAACAACGATGAAGTCGGCTCGGGAAGGCTGTTGCCAACGACATCGGTCGACCAATATGCGGCGACGCTGGCGCGGTGGTTTGGCGTAAGTGAAACCGATATGCGGCTGGTGTTGCCTAACATCGGTAATTTCGGGTCGTCGAATGTGGGATTTATGAACGTGTAGTTGCAGGGGCAGGGATGAAAATAGTCGGACTCTAGCACTGGTGCGGCTTCTGGCGGCATTTCGCGGATTCAAGCACGAGTCCCGACAAGCGGTTGGCAGTTGAATGCTACCTCATAAGGGGTTAAGAAGCCGAGGCACTT
>JAYURJ010000137.1:0-12194 GCA_043756275.1 Betaproteobacteria bacterium
CTGTTGTATGCATTACGCGATGCGCCGTTCCAATTCACGTCGGTGCGGGTAGAGACCGAGGACGAGTACGACGCGGCGCTGGCAAACGAACCACCGGATGTTGTCTTGTGCGATTACAACCTGCCACGCTTCAGCTCCGAGCGCGCATTGAAAATTCTTGCGGAACGCGGTCTTGATATCCCGTTTATTGTCGTTTCCCACCATATCGGCGAAGACGCAGCCGTCGCAGCCATGCAAAACGGAGCCAGCGATTACCTTCTGAAAAGTCGCCTGGGACGATTGTCGAAAGCGATCAATGGCGCAATCGAACGGCGCATTTTCCGCCAGGAAAAAGCCATTGCTGAGAAGGCACTGCAAACCAGCGAAGCCATGAAGCGTGGCATCCTCAATTCCCTCAATACGCGTATTGCGGTACTGAATGGTCAGGGTGATATCGTCGCGACCAACAAAGTCTGGGACGATTTCAGTGGTGTCAATGCCAGCATGTCAAAAATACCGCCTACCGTCGGGCAGAATTACTTTGCGCTTTTGCAGGCGGCCGCACTCAATGGCGACGAGCTGGCTGAACGCAGCGTCGAAGGCGTGCGTGCCGTTATCCACCGTGAAGTAGGGTTCGCTTCGATCGAGTATGAGCGCCCGGGTGCCGGGGGCACGCGCTGGTTCGTGGCGCGCGCCATGCCACTGCAATACAGTGCTGACGGCGCTGTGATATCGCATGAAGACATTACCGACCGGATGTTGGCGCATCGCGCATTGGCAGATGCCAACAAGCGGCTTCAGGCGATGTCCAAACGTGTTCTCAGCATTCAGGAGGACGAACGACGCCGTATCTCGCGTGAATTGCACGATGATATCGGCCAATCTGTAACGGCGCTCAAGATTGGCCTGCACAGACTCACGCAACGCATCAGCGACCATGATCGTGCGTTACTGGCTGAATGCCTAAATACGGCGGACAACACCCTTGACAAGTTGCGCGATCTCTCGCATGAGTTGAGGCCGCCACAACTGGATCAACTTGGGCTTGAAGGCGCGCTGGAGTGGCTGGTTGGACGTCAGCGCAGCACGACCGGATTGGACTTTGTATGCGAGTTCACGGGACTCGCCACGCGATTGCCGCCAGAGATTGAAGGTGTCTGTTATCGCATTACCCAGGAGGCACTGAACAACGCGACACGGCACGCCCATGCGAAGCGGATTCGTATACGCATCGAGTTGAGCGGCCGGTTGCTGACGCTATCGATTCGCGACGACGGCGTAGGTTTCGACGTGGATGCTGCCCGCAGTAAGGCACTGAAGACAGGAAGCCTGGGTTTAATCAGCATGGAAGAGCGTGCGCAACTTGCGGGTGGTCGTCTGAAGTTGCGCACCGTGCCCGGCGCGGGTACGACTGTCGTGGCGACATTTGCAATAGGTGGTGCTGAATTGCCGCCGTCCGCTGCCGCCAGCCAACCAAACCAGGCAGGAGCACCATGAGTATGATTCGCGTCCTGCTCGCCGATGACCACGCATTGGTGCTCGCAGGTATTCGTGCACTGATTGTCGAATTAGGCGATACGCAGATTGTCGCCGAGGCCAGCAATGGACGCGAAGCCGTCGCGCTCGCCAAACAGCTTAAGCCCGATTTGGTGATCATGGATATTTCGATGAGGGAGCTTAACGGCATTGAGGCCACCGCACAAATCCTCGCGGAGGTGCCATCGACAAAAGTATTGATTCTCTCGATGCACACGACTGAAGATTTTGTACGACGCGCCATCAAGGCCGGAGCAGCCGGTTATCTGGTGAAGGATTCCGCACCCGTTGACCTGAAAATGGCGATAGCAGCAGTGCTGCGCGGGGAAATATACCTGTCACCCCGCGTTTCCAAGCACCTGGTCTCCGGTTTCCTGAGCGGCAAACCACACCAGAACGAGTCTTCAATGGAGGCGTTGACACCCCGTCAGCGCGAGATCCTGCAAATGGTCGCCGAGGGAAAGAGCACCAAAGAAATCGCCTACCAACTGGATGTCAGCGTAAAAACAGTAGAAACGCACCGCGCTGCATTGATGGAGCGGCTCGATATTCATGACATCGCGGGGCTGGTACTTTATGCCGTCCGCCACGGCGTGATCAGTGTAGATCGCAGCGAACCATAACCGAACGTCATTGGTTAGTCACGCCCGTGACACCCATGATGAGAAGATGTAACACTGGTGAGGCTCTTCAGCACTTTTGGTGCTGCGAGCCGCGCGCCGGCTAGGGTTACTCACAACTCACAACATTGCTATAGCGAGCGGGTTTTTATAATCAAGCGTGGGTACCGACCGTCAAAAATTTTGCCCCAAAGACTTCCGCCGACACCGGTTTGCAGAACAAATACCCCTGCATCTCATCGCAGCCAAGCGAGCGCAATATGTGCGCTTGCCCTTCGGTTTCGACCCCCTCTGCCACGACATTCAATTTAAGTGAGTGGGCGAGGTTGATGATGGTGGTAACTAGTACCAGTCCTGCATGGTTGGAAGCCATGTCATTTACGAACGAGCGGTCGATCTTCAGTGCGTCCAGCGGCAACTTTGACAGATAACTGAGGGAAGAATACCCGGTGCCAAAATCATCGATTGCGATGGCAACGCCCAAGGCGCGAATCGCCTGCAGCGACGCAACGCTATGCTTGACATTCTCCATGATCAGGCTTTCGGTAATCTCCAATTCCAATCCACCTGCAGCATGCGCGTTGTTGCCTGTCACTTTCTGAATCTCGGCCACGAAATTGCGATGACGCAGTTGCAACGGCGAAACATTCACGGCAACGCGCACGGCGGGCAAACCCAGTTGTTGCCAGCGCAAGTAATCTTCGACTGCCTGCTGCAATGCCCAGCGGCCGACGTCATGAATCAATCCGGTCTCCTCCAGAATCGGGATGAAATCGCCAGGTAGAACCAGACCACTGATGGGATCATTCCAGCGGATCAGCGCCTCCGCGCCAGTCAACTTCCCTGTGGTTAGATTCACTTTTGGCTGGTAGTGCAGTACGAACTCACGATTGTCGAGAGCCTGACGGAGCTTAGTCTCCAGAGAGTGCTTTCCGGATGTCGCGTCGCTCATTGACTGCAGGTAAAACGCGTACGGCTCGCCCGTCGTCTTGGCGTTTTTGAGTGCGACCTCGGCGTTCTTGAACAAAGTGACAGCGTCGTTGCCGTCTCGCGGAAAAATCGCCAGACCGGCTCTGAATGAAATACGAATCGTCGCTTCGTTAATGTGAAACGAATGATCGAGAAAGGCGTGCTGCTTCTCGTCGATGAGGCGGATGGCGTCGTCTTCGTGCTCTAGTTCAGGTAGTAGCATCGCAAAATGATCGGCACCCACTCTTGCCAACAGTTTGACATCTCCAGCGCTGTGCGTCAGCCAGTCAGCCACTTTACGAAGGAGCGCATCGCCGGCCTGCCAGCCAAGGCTGTCGTTGATATTCTTGAAACGCGCCAGATCGATGAGGCAAACGACAAGTTTGTGGTCACTGTTGATGTCCCCGCGCAGATGTGCCGTCACACGGTCCAGAAACAAAGTACGGGCCGCGAGTCCGGTAATGGAGTCGTAGTAGGCCAGATAGTCGAGTTTTTCCTGCTGCGCCAGATATGCCGCACGACTTGCGTCGCGCGTTCTGGACTCCTGGATCTCACGCTGGATCGCAGGCAGCAGTCTGGCCAGATTGTTTTTCATCACATAGTCGTTTGCACCGGCGCGCATTGCCTCTACGGCGATGTCTTCGCCGATAGTTGCCGAGACGATGATGAAGGGCAGGTTTTTATTGTGCTCACGAACCAGTTTCAGTGCCGCCAGGCCGCTGAATTTCGGCATTCGGTAATCACTGACGACCAGATCCCATGGCTGTTGTGGCAGCTCGGCAAGCATTTCGGCTGCGGTCTCGATACGAACCATTACTATCTCAACGCCGAGACGCTGCAGGTGTTGCGATAGCAGGACTGCGTCATCCTCCGAGTCCTCGGCCAACAATATGCGCAGAGCATTCATGTAACGATGCCTGTCATGACGGCAATGTAAAATAAATGGTCGCGCCCTGGTCTACCGCGCCTTCCGCCCAAACTTTCCCGCTGTGGCGCGTGATGATGCGACGCACTGTTGCCAGCCCGATACCGGTGCCTTTGAATTCACTTTGTGCGTGCAGCCGCTGGAATGGCGCAAACAGCTTGTCGGCGTAGGCCTCGTCGAACCCGGCACCGTTGTCTCGCACAAAAAATGTTGGCGTTCCATCCTTCAGCGCGCTACCGAACTCAATCTTGGCATCCGTGCGCCTGGCCGTGAATTTGCGTGCGTTGCCGAACAAGTTATCCAGCACGATACGCAGCAGACCTGCGTCTGCCCTGACCTTGATGCCGGGCGCGACCACGAAATCGATGGTGCGATCAGGCTCCGCTTGTCGGAGCATCGCAAATACCTGCTGTGCGAGCACAGTCAAATCAACATCTGTTCTATGCAGCTCGCCGCGCGAGATCAGCGACAGTGCCAATAAATCACCGACTAGTTGATCCATCCTTTTTGCTGCACTCTGTATCCGCATTACGTAACTGCGCCCATGTGCGTCCAGCTTGTCACCATAATCCACCAGCAGCATGGTGCTGAAGCCGTCAACGTGGCGGATCGGGGCTTTCAAGTCGTGCGAGACGGAATAGTCGAACGCTTCGAGTTCCTGATTCGCCGCTTGAAGTTCGGCTGTACGTTTATCAACGCGGCGTTCCAGATCGGCATTGAGGCGACGTATCTCATTTTCCGCACGCCTGCTTTCAGTGATGTCTTCGCCGATACTGGCTGAGCCAATCACCTCTCCGGTCGCATTGCGCAGTACGGAATTGCTCCAGCGAATCAGGTGGCGTTTACCAGAGCGTGTGAAAATCTCACTTTCGCGACGCCATGCTTCCGGCGCATCGGCAAGAAGGGCGGCGAAAGCGGGTCTTATGTCGCCTGGTTCGGGTGGCGTGAACGTGTCAAACCAGTTCAGGCCGATCACTTCGTCATATCGCCAGCCGGTCAATCGCAGCAGATGGTCATTGCAAAACGTAATCCGCCCCTCGCGGTCAAGCATCACCGACGCCAGCCCCACATTTCGCAGCAGGTCGCTAAAGCGGCGCTCGCTTTCGCGCAGCGCCTGATCAACTTCGCGACGCTCGGTAATATCGGTCACGATACCGGCGAGGCGAATTACCGTACCGGCGTCGTCCCGGACGGGAAAACCCCGCACCCGCACCCAGCGGATTTCTCCATCAGGCCGGACGATCCGATATTCAATGTCCTGATTTTCGCCTTTATCCCTGAGCAAGCTATATCCCGCGATGACTCTCACCCGGTCTTCGGCATGAATGAAGTCAAGCCACTTCGCCGGGTTTGAACGCAGGCTCTCGACAGGCCGCCCCCAGATTTTTTCGAATGCCGGACTGACGTAATGCACTTCGCTCAGATCAGGCGACCGAACCCAAAAAGCATCGCTGATGTTGTCTGCCAACTGATGAAATTTCTTTTCGCTCTCACGCAGCGCAATCTCTTTCAGCTTTCGTTCGGTGATGTCCTGACAGGTGCCGACGACAGTCACCGGCTTCTCGGACTTGTCAAGGCGCACCTGCCACCGCTCTTCCACAAATTTGATGCGCCCATCCGGCATGAGCAAACGATGCTCGATCATTCGGTTGGCGGCGCGGCTGCCTAGTGAAAGCTCAAATGCTGTCTCAACTTGAACGCGGTCCTCCGGGTGCAACATATCGAGCAAACCCTGATGCGTCGGGGAAAAATTCAGTTCGTCAGTTTCAAAGATGCGATGGGTCTCGGACGACCAGATAACCGCCATGCTTTCCAGATCTGTCTCCCAACTGCCAATTTTCGCAACCCGCTGCGCCACGACAAGACGAGATTGTTGTTGGCGCAATTGTTCAGCCAAATTACGCTGTTGCAGCTCACTCGCCTTCAGGGCATTCTCCGCCAGCTTGCGATCTGTAATATCTTCACCAATGCTGGCCGTACCGATTGCCGCTCCGGCTTCAGATCGCAGCACCGTATTGTTCCAGTGTATGAGACGCCGTTCGCCGCTGCGGGTGACAATCTCGTTTTCGTGATGCCGTGCTGCCGGGACGTCTGCCAGCATTGCCGTATGCACCTCCCGTACCTCGTCGGCGAGGTCACGCGGGATGATCAGATCGACAAATTTCTCGCCAAGCAATTCTTCGCGCTGCCATCCGGTGAGTCTGAGGAAGAAATCGTTGCAGTAAATGATCCGGCTATGTTGGTCGATCACGATGGAAATCAGGTCGACGTTACCCATCAGGTCGTTGAAACGCCGATCACTTTCATACAATTCCCCCGACATTTTCTTTCGTTTGGTGATATTTCGCACCATGGTGACCATCAACCAGCCATCTTCATGTCGCTGCGCCTGACGGCGCAATTCTATCCACGCTTGCGAGCCGTCCTTGCGGGTACGGAACATTTCCACCGGTTCCGATGGCTCATCGCTGGCGATGATGCGGTCGTAGACACGTTCGAGATCGGCAAGTGGCACAGACAGCGCGTCTGCCGGCCCGCACGCCATCACTTCCTCACGCGTTTGCTGCAGCATCCGGCAGGCAGAATCGTTGACATGGACGAAGCGCATGGTGTCACGGTCAACCAGATAGATGGCATCCGCCGTCGCATTCATCGCGCCGGCAAGGCGCAGCAGTTCGTTTTCGGCGCGTTTGCGTTCGCTAATGTTCACGTGCATCACGACAACACCAGATGGAGCATCTCCGGCGACCGGGGTCACGGTCATCAGGAACCAGCGTTGTTCAGTTGGCGAATGACAGGGGTATTCGAGCAAAAAGCGCGGTGCACTGCCGTCCAGTATCGAACGAATGCCAGCAGCAGCTTGCGAGGCTTCGTTTGAGCACTGGCCCAGCGCGCGGTCACAAACCGTCAGGTAATTTGCACCGATCCCACTATTTGACTCCAGCAACGCATTCGACGCAGCGAATTGCTGCCACGCCAGATTCACGGCAACGATGATGCCTTCGTTGTCGAGTAGCGCGATATGCGCCGGGAGCGCGTTGAGGATGGCGACCTGCTTGTTGGCTTCACTTTGACGCAAGTGTTCCTGGGCGCGGTGCAGCAGGAACGTCCGACCTTCACGGTCTGCAACGGTATCGACTTCGCCAGCAGTGAGCTCATCCAGACGTCGGCCGACTCGATGGAGGGCCTCGATCAAGGCGGTCACGTCAGTGCACGTATCAATCGACGTGGGTAGCTGCCCGGAATTCATGCAACTCTGGCTTCCAGTCCCAACGCCTCCAGTACGATCATTGTCTGGCTCAGCGTACCAACGATTTTGCGAGCGGGTGTCGGCGTCACCCTGACCAGGGTCGGTGTCATGAAAATGCCGTCAGCCAATGCACGTTTGGGGTGGCGAAACACGTCGATAATTTCGATCTCGTGCCGGTCTGGCAAGTGTGTCCGGCACAGCGCCATAAGATTGAAGCGTGCCTGCGCCGAGTTCGGCGCGTCGCCGGCAACGTAAAGCTTGAACTTGAAATGGGTGCGTCGATTCATCAGACTCTCACTTGCGCTTCGGACTCGCCACGTCGGCACCGCGCAGCTCTTCCATCCGTGCGCGTCCCCGTGATTGATCGCCTTCGTGCAGTTCGGTGGTGCGAATTAACAGTGCCTTCTCCACCTGCTTCGCTTCGAGCTCCACCTGCAGCGATTTCACGCGTACCTCTAGCTCCGCCTCTTCAGCATCGAGCAGGACGCGTTTGAGCCTGGTGGCAACTTCAGTGACCTCATTGGCGACGCGCTCGGAGCGTTCTTTTTCCCAGCGCATGGTGCCCATTAGCACTTCTCCGCCGGCACTATAGGTATCGGTCAGGGTCACGCCGGTGTCGCTGAGTACGAGTTCGCGCACCTGGTTTGAATGCGCGGTGCCCCGGGACTTGATGATGGACAGGCCACGGTTACGTTCGCCGGCCTGTACCAGATAACTTAGATGAATCCAGGCGTCTGTGAGGGTCGATATCTGCATCGCCGAGCCCACTTCGGTTCGGCTGGAAATCTCGTCGAGCAGGCTGGTGCATACCAGCGTGATGCCCTCGGCCTTTGCCCAATCGATCATCCGGTCGGTTACGCTATGTGCACTTAAGTCATTGCCGGAATTGGACCATGTGGATACTGGGTCCACCACAAGGCAACGGGCCCTATGTTCATTCGCCAGCGTCTTGATGCGCATCAGGTATGTCTCGGCGCTGCCGCTAATGCTGCGCGCTGAGACCATGTGCAGTATTCCGCTTTTCAGATGGCGACCCATTCGGATTCCAACTGACGCGAGATCGCGGATGACCTCGTTTGAGTCGGAGTCAAGGCAGATGAACAGGGTACGCTCGCCGCGCTGGCAGGCTGCCTCCGCGAAGGCACCACTGAGTGTCGTCTTGGCCGTACCGGGAAAGCCGGTGATCAGCACGCTCGAGCCGCGGTAGTAACCGCCACCCAGCATGGTATCGAGCCGCTCCACGCCGCTGGAAACCCGTTCGCTGCTCACTTTGGCGTACACACGGCTGCGCATGGGCGCCGTCGCCACCTCCAGACCAGTCACGCCGATAAGCATCGGGGATTCGTTTTCGTCAAAGCTGCTGCCCCGATATTTTTGTACGCGCAGATTGCGCTGTGACACACCCATCACTACACCGTGGTTCAGGATGACCGCACAATCCACCATGAACTGCATGAAACCAAACGGTTGCTGGCTTAGAGAAGTTGCCTCATCGCCGCCGGCCTTTGCCGTAATGACGCCTGTCAGCCCGCGATCCAGCAGCCATTCATGCAGCCGGTATATTTCGCGGCGTTTCGCCGCATGGTCGGGAAGCAATGCCATCACAATGTCGAGGGCGTCGAACACGATGCGCCGCGCATTCATGGCTTTGGCTTGGGCCCCCAGCGCAGCGAGCATGCCGCCGAGATCAAAATTGCCGGACTGCACCACATCAGGACTGGGCTGGGCATCGAGAAAAAACAGTTTCTTCTGTTGTCGCAATTGCGCCAGGTTCCAGCCGAAACTCTCTGCATTAGCCACAATGCGCGCCGACGTTTCCTCAAACGCGACGAATATCGCCGACTCTTTGCATACTTGAACGCCGTGAACCAGAAATTGCAGGGAAAGTATGGTCTTGCCGGAACCTGGTCCGCCGAGTAGTAAGGTGGTGCGACCACTGGGGAGACCACCGCGAGTGATTTCATCCAGACCGGCGATGCCTGTGAGCGCCTTGAGTGGTGCATTCAATCTGGACGATTTGGCGGATTTCATATTGTTTCCCGGACGGCAACATTTACGGCTGGAACGCGAAGGCAGCGCATGATGTACGTACCAAGCGGTGGCTGGGTGCCAGACTAACTCACGCACATCCATAACTGAAGAGGCATTGCACTGCATGAGCCCGCCAAATACCTTAAATCGTGGAAATATCGCGGAAGAAATTGCCACCGCGCATCGACTATTGCGCGTACACAGTAATTGGCTTCATTAGTGCGTAGCTAGTGCGGCGAAACGCTTGTGCTTGCCGCCGCAAGATGAATCTCCGGCAGCGACCGTTCGGTCAGGGTGCGTAATTCACCCAGTGTGTGTAATAGCAATGTACTGGTCGCTCCGGTTGTTCCAACACGGCCAGTCCTGATCGCGGAAAACGATTCGAGCGCAATGTCGACCAACCTGCGGTGCTCAACGGCGTAAGTGCGTAGTCGAACATGCACATTGTCGGCCTGATCATCAATTAAAGTTTGGTGCGCGCGCCCGAAGGCAGTAACGGCATCGGCAATGGCGTCGTCGAGACAGCGATTGAGGGTGCGAAATTGGTCCGCCGCGATGGCGACTTTTTGCTCAACGGCCATTTCGGTCACGGACTGGCAGACATCTCCATATTCGCGCACAACCTGGTCCACGCTGTAGCCCAGTCGTAGCAGTTCGGCACCGTGCAGGGCTGCGGCCCTGCCAACCTTCGAATTCGCGGGTGTCGATTCTGGTTGTGCAGTCTCTTTGGCGGCAGTTGACTGCTCGCGTTGCAGGGTGTCGGTCAATTGTTGCAGAAACAGCGGCACGCCGTGCTCCACCTCGGCGGGTGGTGTCAATGGCCGATGGCGTTTGGCCGCCTTCTCCCGGCAGCGTCCGATCAATTCATTGCGATTCGAGATCAAAAATTCGTGAAGCATACGCGAGCATAGGTGTTCCATGCGCACGTGACTGTACGTTTCCGTACATAGTAGACCCGCAACAGACCACCGGCAGATGAACCCTCATACCTTTTTACGGCCATGGCGATCAGGAGGTCACGGCGATCTGCCTGCGCCAGAGTTCTGAACGTACATCCAGCATTGGCGGGGATCGCAGGCAGTTTTTGCGCGGGGAGGCACATCAGCCCTTGAGTTTAGCGAAATTAGTAACGCGCAGTGGCGACTACATGTTGTCGATGTCGGTTTCAACATTCATGACACCAACCATCGCCGTTTGTGCGCTAACCAACACGGTTAATCTCACTGGCGGTCCGGGCCAGCCGCACGAATGCGTCGCACAGGTCCTCGATCACGTTTGCCTTGAAAATCAATTCACGTACGCCCGCGCCGCTCGCCTGCGCGCGCAGGGTCTCGTCGATAAAGCCAGATGCCACTACCACCGGCAAATCCGCGCGGACATCTCTCACCGCGCGTGCCACGTCGAGGCCTGACATACCCGGCATGTTGTAGTCAGTCACGACCAGATCGAACTGTGATGGTTTGGCGCGCAGAGCGGACAGCGCCTCACGCTGGTTGGTGTAACCGTGAAGATGGTAGCCCCGCTTCTCCAGCATTCGCTTGACGAGAAAGATAAGGGCTTCATCGTCGTCAATGTAAAGAATGTGCTGGCCGCCGTTGACATCCAGAAGCGGTTTTGTGGATTCAATTTTGGTCCCGGATTTCAATGTTGTCGCAGCCGATTCCACAGTCGGCAAGTAGATCGCGAAGGCAGCGCCTTTACCCGGTTCGCTGTCCACAACAATCGTGCCGTCGTGCGCGAGCACGATGCCGTGCACCACCGCCAATCCCAGCCCCGTTCCTTCGTCGACTGGCTTGGTCGTGAAGAATGGTTCAAATACACGTGCCCGCGTGGCCGCATCCATGCCCGGTCCATCATCCCGGACTTCAAGTTTCAAAATCGGTCCAGGATGATTTGTGCGCATCAAACTCAGCGAAGGCGGGGCGTCCACCAGATCGATATTGCCGCTGATGGTACTCAATCGGACGTCGATGCGACCCGCACCAGTGCCGATGGCTTGCATGGCGTTGTTGACAAGGTTGATGACGACCTGCTGCATCTGCGTCGCGTCTGCCAGTACCAGTGGCAACCCATCGCCAAGTTGAGCTTTGAGTAGCAGCCGCGCCGGTAGCGTGGCCCGCAACAAGCGCACCGTCTCATGGACGGAGGGGCCAAGCGCCAGCAATTTCCGCTCGCTGGGGGCGCGGCGACTGAAAGAGAGGATCTGGCGGACAAGGTCACGCGCGTGCGAGCCGGCCTTCTTGATCTCGTCCAGACTTTCCAGCACCGGGGAATTGTGCTCCAGATCCTGACGCGCCAGCTCCGTGTTGCCAAGAATCGTCGCGAGGATATTGTTGAAGTCATGCGCGATACCGCCAGCGAGTGTGCCGATGGCCTCCATTTTTTGAGATTCCCGCACTTGTGCCTCGAGCGAAGCGCGAGCGGCGTCGGCTTGCTTGCGGCTGGTAATGTCCTGAGCGGTGCCGCGCAGCCCGACGATCTTGCCCTCCACGTCGCGCAGCACTTCTCCGCGTGCGCCTATCCAGCGGCGCTGGCCATCGGCGCAACTCCGTTCCAGATCGAGCTTATATCCCTCGCCAGTAAGTAGCGCGAGTTGCATAGCCGCATCCAGTTTAGCTGCGCTCTCGCTTGTATAAAGCTGCAGATTTTCCGCGTAGTCAGGGGTTGGCAGAGACAAATCCAGTCCGAAGATTCGGTAGAGTTCGTCTGACCACTCCACTTTTCCCGTCGCGGCATCCCTGCGCCAGTCGCCGAGTTGCGCCACCCGTTGTGCGTCCGCCAGCGCTACTTCGCTCATGCGCAGCGCGGCTTCCGCTTGTTTGGCCGCAGTGATGTCACGCAGGGATACGTGAATGGCGGGCAGACCAGCGTAGACAATCGATGT
>JAYURJ010000138.1:0-4125 GCA_043756275.1 Betaproteobacteria bacterium
TAGCGTGTTTCGACACCACCTTTCACGCAAACTTGCCGGATGTCGCGCGCGTACTGCCAATCCCTCAAGAATTGCGATCAGCAGGCATCCAACGCTACGGCTTTCACGGCCTGTCGTATGAATCTATCGTGCATGCACTTGGGCACGAGTTACCGGATCGCATCGTCATGGCTCACCTGGGCAATGGCGCAAGTGTGACTGCCGTCAAGAGTGGACGCTCGATTGACACCAGCATGGGTTTGACACCCACCGGCGGCGTGATCATGGGCACGCGCACTGGCGATCTTGATCCTGGTGTACTGCTCTACTTGATGCGCGAAATGAAGTTTGATGTCGCCAAGCTCGCAGATCTGGTCGATCACAAGTCTGGCCTGCTGGCAATTTCAGGCATCAGCAGCGACATACGGCACCTGCATGAAGCGGCGTTGCACAATGCCGATGCGCGGCTGGCGATCCAGATGTTTTGCCATTCAGTCGGCAAGCAGATCGCCGCCATGATCGCCGCGCTGGATGGCATTGATCTGCTGGTGTTCACCGGCGGCATTGGTGAAAACGATGCACAGGTGCGGGTCGGTATATGCAGCCATTTATCGTGGATCGGTGTCAACCTTGACGAAGACCGCAGCCAGTCTGCCAGCCAGCCAATCAACTCCGCTTCTTCACGCTGCGTGGTGCGCGTGATCGCCTCGCAGGAAGATGAGCAAATCGCCCGCCACACCTTCGCGTTGGCAACCAAGGTCGGAAGGCACACCGATGACACAGGCCCTATGACTGTGCCGCAAGCCAACGCCCCCCAGGTGCATTGATGAACATCGGTTACGACAAAGCGCTGTATTTGCTGCCATTCGACCATCGGCATTCCTATGTTGACGGCCTTTTCGGCTTCAAGCCGCCGTTGTCCGCATCGCAACGCGAGGAGGTCATTGACAGCAACCAACTCATTTTTGAGGGCTTCAGGCAAGCGCTGGCCGAAGGCGTGCCGAAAGAGGCTGCCGCCATCCTGGTCGGTGAGGAATTCGGCGCCCACATCCTGCGCGACGCGCACCGCAGAGGCTTCGTCACAGCACTGTCTGTTGAGCAAAGCGGCATTGACGAATTCAAGTTCGAATACGGCGATGACTTTGCGAGCCACATTGAGGCCTTCGATCCAAGCTTCGCCAAGGTGTTGGTGAGGTACAACCCTGAGGGCGACAAGGCGCTGAACCTGCGGCAGGTCAGTCGGTTGAAGCGCTTGTCTGACTACGCCCAGCGTAGCCGTCGTCGCTTCATGTTTGAACTTCTGGTGCCGGCCACCACCGATCAGCTCGCCCGCACAAATGGCGATAAGGACGCGTTTGATCGACACATGCGTCCGGAGCTGATGTTTCAGGCGATTCAAGCCTTGCAGGCTGCGGGCGTTGAGCCTGATGTCTGGAAAATTGAAGGTCTGGGTAACCGCGACGATTGCGAGCGTATCGTGACACTAGCGCGCCGCGACGGGCGCAACGGGGTTGGCTGCATCGTGCTGGGCCGGGGTGCCGATGAAGCGAGGGTGCGTACCTGGCTTGCCACTGCCGCTAGCGTCGAAGGTTTCATCGGTTTTGCTGTCGGTCGCACCACGTTTTGGGATGCAGTTGCCGGATATCGCGCGCGCACGCTCACTCGCAACGAAGCTGCCTCACAGATCGCCCGGCGTTTGCGCGACTGGGTTGACATCTTCGAGCAAGGGCGGGATACCGACGCACGCCGAACCGCGTCCCCAACAAGAGTCACGCAGGTCGCCGAAAATGTCAACGCTCGAGGACTGGGGACGACCGCTGTGGATTCTCGCGCAATAGTCCGTCCAACCAGTTGACGATAGTCGTCAAGGCCAGACCGTAGTTGCCGATTTGGCAGTGGTTCTGCGCGCTCTCGCCCCGGGTAAACACCCGCGCCGTGATCGAGTGCGCGTTCTTAAGCATACGCATCTGGTCGTGCAATTGTTCCGGTGGGATGTAGTGGTCTTCGCTTCCGGCCAGCAGGAGAACGTCCTGCGTAACGGACGCGGAGACATCCGCCGTCTCGAATTGCATGAATGCCTGAAGAAATTCAAACGCCGAATCAGTGCCGGTCACGTGCATGCCTTCCTGAAGGCCCCATTGCACCACCGGACTTTTCCTTGCAACTCTGGCGAGCATCCAGTTCACCACAATGGCCGCTCGGAGTCTCAGCAGGACTTTCAGCAATCCGCCCAGCAGCGCAGGGGTCTGGCGCAAAGTGATGTCAAGGCCATTCGTGAAAATACCGAAGGCAACCACGCGTTCGATCCTTGGCTCCAAGGCTGCGGCACGCATCACCAGACACCCGCCGAGCGATCCCCCGATCAGCGTTGCCCGCTCCACCTGAAAATAATCCAGAACAGCGCTGACCGGCTTGTGCCACTCTGCGGTCATGGTTAGTCCTGCCTCGTTAAGTGCGCCGCCCTGACCGGGGCCGTCAAAAGCGATGACATCATAACCAGCGTCGCGAAAGTAGATGCACGCCGTGGTCAGCTCCTCAATGTAACTGTCAAATCCACCGAAGAAAACAATCGTGCCTTTGGCGCGCGGCGGCGTGAAGCGATACGCTGGCATAAATCCATGGGCATCACCGTCGGTGTAGGACACGGCGTGGCGCTCGCCTAGCTCAACGCCGTACACCGACCGCACTGCTTCCAGAAACTTTTCGCGCGCGGGCTTGCGTTCAGGGTCGTCTGCTTGCATAAAGAACTCTGCGGAGCGCCAGTAGCACCCCGCTCGCAGGACACGGCCCTGAAGCGATGCACGCTCGGCAAGCGCGACAAACTCGCGCGTCCAATCGGCGTAGTTCGCGATTCGCGGCGCCGCCGTGCGCATTTCCTCCAGCACGTCTGGCTCCCCCACCCAACCGGACCAGCGGTTCATCTGGAAGTTCATGCTCACGTCCGGGTGCAGGTCGTGATAGCCGATTGGAAATGTCATGTGGCTTTTACTCTGTGGAGTGGGTCATTCGTGTCGAGTCGAAGTGCCTGGCGGCACCATCGGCCATCTGTTTCGTACACCAGCGCGCGTAGACACCGCCAAGCAAACGGCCAAGCCATGATCCCGGCGCGGTGGTGGGCAAACTGTAGTCAATGAAAACACGCACCATCGACGCGTCGCCTTTGGGTGTCAACTCGAAACCCATTCGGTAATGCGCCATGACCACGAGGTTCGGCGTTCCGATCGTCTCCCAGACCTTCCGGTTGGGCACCTGGCGCTCAGTGATCACCTCTTCCAGCGAGAGCGGAATGCCCATCATGCGCCCTTGCATGCGAATTTTCGATCCGACCACGCGCCCGCCGTCAGCGTCAACGTCGATTGACATGCGCGAGCCCGCCATCATCATTGAGGATTCGCCCATGTGTGCCGCCAGCGCGTTCGGGTCGTCTAGGTAGGCGAACACCTGATCAATGGGCGCATCAACCAGTGCAGTGCTTTCATGCTGAAGTGGCAACGATTGATCAGACATTGCTGGCTACCAACGCTGGATCCGGTCGGTTGTGCAGTTCCCAGACGAAATTGCATTCGCGCTTGCCATCCGCAATCCGTCCCCCACGCAGGCCGCGATCAAACGTCATTTCGTCTGGCAAGTAGGAGTTGAACATTGCGTTATCGATCTGGCAGACCACTGGTGTCATCTCGGGGATGCCCACGGAGGTTGCAAATTCATGGAACATGCAGCGCGTGATCTTTATTTCGAACCGCTGTGCCGAGCGCTCAACGACTTCCATTGTGTTCCAGCGAACCAGGCCGGTGCGATTGTTCTCAATCTCCAATTCCGAGAAGTTCTTAAAATTTCGCTCTTTGTGTACCGTATCAAATTGCAGGTTCTGCGTTGCCGTGCCGCCTGTTAATAGCGCGACACGCATGATCTCGAATGCCCTGTGTTGGCCGATTTTCCGCTTGAGGTTTAGATAAACCCAAGCCGGTAACGCACCGAGGTCAATCAGCTCGCGTGGGAAGCGCTTGTCGATCGTTTCTTTGAATCGACCAAGCGTGAATTTGCAGCGCAGAAGAAAAAGCCTTGGAAATCGCATCTCTTTCCCCAGCATGTGAAGCAAGAGTGGCGTGGTGACTTTCTTCATATCGAATTCCGGAGCCATAGGCA
>JAYURJ010000139.1:0-12065 GCA_043756275.1 Betaproteobacteria bacterium
CAGGAAGCGCGCTGCCGCATCTTTGGACACCGCACTCGCACGCACAGGACGCAGATACGCGTTCGCCCAAACGGCCTGGCCTTCATCGGACATCACGAAGTCGAGCACCTTTTTGCCATTGGCGGCATTGGGCCCTTTGTTCACGAGGCTCATCACGTACGGCACCACGACGGTACCTTCGGCGGGAATTACAAACGCGACGTTGGCTTTGTCCTTGTATTTGGCGCGGTAGGCGTTGAAATCGTAATCGAGCAGGATGGGGATCTCGCCCGAGAGCACGCGCGCATACGAAGTCTGTTTGGGAACAATCGGTTCGTTCTTTTGCAGTTGTGCGAAATATTTGATGGCCGGGCCGAAGTCGTTCATGTTGCCGCCCATCGCCTGATTCACGGCTACCGCACCGACGTAGCCTACGAACGCGCTGGGTGGGTCGAGGTAGCCGATCAGCCCTTTGTATTCAGGCTTCAACAAATCGGCCCAGGACTTCGGCACCGGTTTGCCCTTGAGCGCATCGACATTGACCATAAAACCCAGCGTGCCGGAGTGAATCGTGAACCAGGCGCCATCGGGGTCTTTCAGGCCATCGGGGATGTCGGCCCAATTGGCCGGTTTGTAGTTGGTGACCACACCTTCTTTTTTCGCTTGAATGCCGAAGGTCACGCCGAGGTAGGTGACATCGGCAACCGGGTTGCCTTTTTCGGCGACGAGTTGCGAAAGCGATTGGCCGGAGTTCTTGTTATCCTGCGGGACAGTGATGCCGGTTTTTTCCTTGATGAGTTTCAACTGCGTTCCCCAGTCAGCCCACTCGGGCGGACAGTTGTAGCAGATGGCATTTTGCGCGGCGGCGGGCAACGCGATTGATGCCATTGCGAGCAGCGAGGCGGCCAGAAGTTTGATGCGATTGAACATGGTTCTCTCCTGTAAGGTGATGCGGCGCAATTGGTTTTTTGATTACGCCGCTAAACAATTATGCCCCATCCACAATACGGGCATATTGCAGTTGATTCAGCCGAAGTAAATTCCAATAAAACAGCAAACACTAGCACTGGCGCGGATTTCAGATCATAAATGGCTGGAGCGGCAAGCTGGGCGGGGTGTTTAATATTTCGCCGCCATTGCGAGCCCAGTTATTCTCACTGTCATTTCGAACCCGGCTTTATCGGGTGAAAAATCTGCTTTTATTTTCACAAGTAAAAGCAGATTTCTCCCTACGGTCGAAATGACATTTGTTGAATTGTTGTTTATCTCAATGCAGTTTTTTCTTTGCGGGCTTCGTCTCTGCCTCTGCTGAGCCGGGATTTTTTGCTGTCACGCTCGGGCGCTCATTTGCGCTTGTATTTCCTCGCGCGCGTAGCGACTGAAAATATTTATAAATGTCGACAGCCAGCATCGGCAAATCTTCGCGACACTCCTCAAGCAATTCCGCCATTTCGCGCGGCTTGATCTGCTTCAACGCCTTCGGATCGATTTCGCCTGCGAGCAAACTGATTGGAAACAACAGCTCGTTGATTTCTTCGTCATCACCGGCTTCCATCCACGGCACGGCTGAAAACTCAACGCCATCCAGATAAGCCTGACACCACGCGCTGTAATCGTATTCGCCCTCAGTGGCCGCGTTTGAAGGATCGGCAAGATTGAGCACCAAGCCGAGCGATTCGCCGGCATCCAGATCAGCGGCAATTTCTGAATAAAAACGCAGCAGTAATGCTTTCACGGCCTCGGCCTGTTCCTCACTGGCGTATTCAGGATTGCCGAGCACTGCGGGCAACCACTTCGCAGATTTCACCGGCTGCGGCCCGCTGATGGCGGCACACAGAAACCCCTGAATCTCGTCCAGCCCCATCGCCTGTTTCTTGAACGCCGGGGTGGCCAGCAGGGATTCGAGATGGGAAATTTCTGCGTTGGTTAATGGTGTCGCCGGCGTTGTTGTCATGGGAGTTTTTGCGTTCAGGGAAGCGAAGGAACGGCAACTAATTCAAGCGGCGAGCGGACGAGAACTGATCGTTGTATTGGCCCACGCTGGGGTAGCGGCCCGGCGCGTAGGTGGCACAACTACCGCGAAAAAACGCATCCGTGCAAATTTCCCACCGCCCGCGATTGATGATGAAGGACGAGACCAGATCGTTAAAATTATGGTCGGCCAGATTGGCAAGATCGGCTCGCGAATTCAGCCGTCGGCCCTGAAAGTCGTCATGTTCGTAGAGTTCGATATCGTCGCTGTTGCCACCGCGATTGTCGCGATTGTCGTTGTTGTAGTCACGCGGGGTGCGGCCATCACGGTCCTCGCGATGCCGGTTCACTCTGTCGAACGCTTCACGGAAGCCGCGCATGCTGAATCTTGAGATCGAAAACCCATCTGCGCCCGTGCCTCGCGCGATACCGATCGTCGACTCGTTGGCATTTGCCAGTTGTTTGCGCAGGGCATCGGTGCCATCAATCACGTTTGCAAACTGCTGATCATCCTGCCAACTGAGCTTGCGGCAGATGGTGTTGCGCGCGGTGCTTTCATTGCCGCCGTTCACGAGCAGCGCGTAGCGGCCGCCCTCGTAACACCTCAACCGATCCGGCATAAAGAAAAACACGCATTCATTCGATGCCCGGTTACAGGCGTAGCCAAAGGCGGATTCGGAGGTGTTGCGCGTGATTGCGACCACCAGCTCGCGATTGCGCTCGACCGCCCAATCGCCAAAATACTGCTGCGCGCTGGCACTCGATGGGAACAGCAACAGCCACAACGCGACGGCCAGACTTGATTGGAGGCGGGCCACAATTGAGCCGACGGGGTTAAGCTTGATTTGGGTGCGTGAGGACATGCGTTTCCTTTTAGAAGTAATGCGCGGTCACCTTGCGTGCCATTGTTTGCGTTTTGCTCAAAAACTCCCCGGCAAGCACATGTCGAATCTGCTGACAGGCGATTGACTAATTGGCAGTTTACATCGCGTTTTGCTTAGCTGTGGTGCGCATTAATTGAACCAGCAGCGCAGGGCATCGTTCAAAAATGCTTGAACCTGTCAAAAGGTGTACTGTCTATCTTGTTAAGTACCGCTTGGTTCGGCCTAAAACGTAAAAATTGAGGTGATGAAAATGAAAAAACTTTTGCTGGTATCGGGATTGATGATGGTGTCGGGTTTTGCTGCCGCCCAGGAAGTGGGCAGAGTGATTTCGAGCACGCCAGTTAACCGTGAAGTCGGCGTGCAGCAGAGGCAATGCGCCCCGAATGCAGGCCCCCGCGATGCGTGCCGCAGCGTGACCAATGTTGAGACGCGCACCATCGGCTACAAAGTCGTTTATGAATACGCGGGCAAGCAATACACCACACAGTTGACGGAGGATCCGGGCGCTACAGTGAACTTGCAAATTACGCCGGCTACCGCTGCGCGCACGGCCACACGCACGTCGCCATCGCCTGTGACCGAAACAATTTATGAGGAACGCTGGGATGCCGATCGCGACAGAGCGTATCGGGTGGTGCGCTCAACAGACGGCTGGGACGCGGACCGGGATCGCGGCTATTCGAACACGGTGTCGGTTGAACCGCGTTATGTGGAGAGGGTGTACAGCGCGCCAAGTTACTACGCACCGAGATCTTATTACGCGCCCTCTTACTATGGCTACTACGACGCGCTGCCGTTGCTCGGGCTTTCCATTGGCCTCTCAAATGCCTTCCGGGGCGGTGGCTATTATGGATATCGCGGCGGCAATTACGGATATCGCGGCCATCATGGCCATCACGGACATCGCGGGCGCTAGCAAAGTTTTTTTGCGGTAATTTATCTAAAGTCTGGCATTGGTGGTCGTTTCCGGGTACTTTGTGCCTGAGAGGCGCGCCGGTGCTGGAGTTTGATGTTTTAATCAAATCCCGCCGGCGCAGCGCTCACTCAAACAATCGTTTCACCGCGTCTGCGTCGAAACGGTAAACCTGATTGCAGATATCGTCTTTGACTTCCACGATGCCAAGTTCGGCGAGTGTGGCTTCGACTTCCTCGCGACCGAGCGAGCGCAGCATGGCTTCCACCTTTCCCACATCGCGTTTACACGCGTAGCTGACCGGCTTGGCTTCATAAACGCGTACGTCTTCTTCGCCAAATAATCGCGCCAGCAATTGCTCGGCTGGCAACGTAATTAACTCCTGCTCGCTTACGCTTGCCGCAAGCTGCTCGACACGCGCCCAGCCGTCGGCATCTTTTTCGTCAGCCTTCGGCAATTTCTGTAGCAGCAATGCGCCCGCACCGGTTTCGTTTGCGGCCAGCCACAGGTGCGTGGGGAGTTGTTCGGATAAATCGAAATAGTGCTCGAAACATTCCGCGACCGACAACCCCGATACCGGCACGATGCTTTGATAAATTTGCGTGGTGCCGGTGTAGCTGAGCGTCATGGCGAGCGTGCAATCTTTGACCCACTCTGAAAACGTGGCGACACTATTGTCTTGGGACATCTTGCCGTTTGAGGCCGCCATCCCGCGCAAGGCCAGCGTCTCGGTGCAATCGAGCACCGCCAGCGGCCCGGTAAAGGTTTCGACGCCGTTCTGACTAGCGGGCTTTTGTTGAATTTGCAATGCCGCGCGGCCGGGGCGCTTCAGCCCTGCACCAATCAATACCGATACGCAGGCGAGTTCGCCAAGAAACTGGCGAATGTGGTCAGGATAATGGCGGCCGGTGTGCATATCGCGCCAGACATCGGTGAGACGCACCACTTGGCCGCGAATATCGAGGTTGTCGAGTGTGAAGCGGCGGCTGGTGTTTTGTTGATGGTCGATTGTGGTCATGACGAAATTTTAGCGTGGAAATTTTTGTCCGACTGGCGGCATCATGCCTACAGCCAATCGATTTCATTGATCATCCAGTCGCGGAATGCGCGCACCCTGCGGCTGTTGGCATTTTGCGGCAAACAAACCAGATGGTAATCATTCTCGGATTTGATTTCGATATCGAATAGCCGAACCAGTTTGCCATTGCTGAAATCATCGGCGATGAGTGAGCGCCGCGTCAGCGCAATGCCCTCACCGGCGATGGCTTGCTGAAGAAAAATGGCGGCGTCGTTGTAATCGATGCCGGTCGGGTTCGGTGTCGCTTGCAGCCCGGCGGCGGCAAACCATTTCTCCCACAGTTCAGGATCATTGCGAAACAATCGCAAGCCGACCAGCTGCGCGGGTTTGGTCGGCAATTTACCACGGCGAAATTTTGGGCTGCACACTGGAAAATAGCTGTCGCCCGCGAGGCGCTCGCTGTGCAGTCCCGGCCACGGGCCAGCGCCGAACCGAATCGCCACATCCACCCCGTCAGACGTAAAGTTTGATTTGGTCTGGTTGGCCTCGACCGAAATTTCGTACTGCGGATTGGCCTCCAGAAATTTTCCCAGCCGCGGCATCAACCAGCGACTGGCAAACGAAGGCAGCACGCTGATTTTTAGTTTGCGTTCGCGTTCAATCGGGCTCAATGCTTCGACCGCTTCGGATACTTTGCTAAGTGCGCCGCGTATCGCCGCGGCAAACGCCGCGCCTTCCGCCGTCAACACCACGCGACGGCCCTGACGCGCGAACAGCGCCACACCGACGCTTTCTTCGAGCGAACGAATCTGATGACTGATGGCACCGTGGGTGACATTGAGCTCAGCGGCGGCGGCGGAAAAACTTTGCAGCCGGGCGGCCGCTTCCAGCACTGGCAACGTCGTGAGAGGAGGTAATCGCTTCATGGCTTTATGTGAGAAAAACTAACCGTTTAAGCTAAAAATCATCATTTGTGCGCAGGTGGCGACAAGACTAAATTACACGTTCGCAACACCCTGTACCAATGTTGATACAGCAAATTATTTCACATTAAAGACCGCGAGGGCAATCATGAAAACAATGACCGTACGTTACAGCACCGGCGACAAAAACGGTGCCAAAACCAGGCTGACACTGGACCGTGGCCAAGTGGCTTCCACGAAAGAGGCATGCGGATTGGCGATTGAATGCGTACGCGGCAAACTTTGGATTACCTTCGAGCATGGCGGCGTGGACCACGTGCTCGAACCCGGCGAACGGATTCCAGTCAGAGGTAGTGGCCGCATGGTGATCGAAGCGATGGCTGCCAGCGAGCTGGTGTTTTACCGTCAGGAGATGGTCGCTGAAACGGCGTCCGTACAGACGAAAAATATAGTTTGCGCATCGTGCAACACGCCAGAATGCTGGCGCACGTTTGTCGGCGGCTTTGCGTTGCCACGCGCCAATTTCGATAGCGCATTCTGATTTTTTGCGGGGGCCACATGTTGAAAGTTTACGGCGATGTTTATTCAGGCAACTGTTTCAAGGTGAAGCTGATCCTGAAACAACTGAACCAGCCCTACGAATGGATTCACGTCAATATTCTGGAAAATGAAACGCGCACACCGGAATTTCTGGCCAAGAACCCGAACGGGCGCATACCGTTGCTGGAGCTTGAACACGGCGTTTTACTTGCCGAGTCCAACGCCATTCTTCATTATCTGGCCGAGGGCAGCGCGTATTTGTCAGCCGACCGGCTGGCGCGCGCGCAAGTGTTGCAATGGATGTTTTTTGAGCAATACAGTCACGAGCCATTCATCGCGACGGCGCGCTACATTGTTCGCTATCTTGGTAGGCCCGCTGAACATGAAGAGCGACTGCAGCAAAAAATGTTACCGGGTTATCAGGCGCTGGATGTGATGGAGCAACATTTGAAGGCGCGTCTGTTTTTTGTCGGCGGGCGCTACTCTATCGCCGACATTGCTTTGTATGCGTACACGCATGTGGCGCACGAAGGCGGATTTGATCTGGCCAACTATGCGGCGGTGCGCGCTTGGATTGATCGGGTGAGGGCGCAGCCGGGCTACGCGGAAATGGACGGCTGACGCGTTGCCGGTCAGGATTAAAGCGGCAACTTCATGATGCGCTCGCCTTTGTCTTCCTCACCGGTTTGAATAAAGCCGAACCGTTTGTAAAAGTCTTCGGGATTATTTGCTTTGGGCACGAACGACAGCAGCATGTTCGCAGCACCCGGGCGCGACCCCGCATGAGCGATAAGCAACCGTATGGCTTGCGCGCCGAAGCCCAATTGTTGATGACGCGCATCGATCATGAAGCGCCATAACGCCACATAGGCTTTGCCTTCATAAAGCTCAGGCTCAACGCCCGCCACTTGTGACCAGTCTTCCATCATCGCGAAACCCACCGGCGTTTCGTCGGCGTAAATGCCGCGAAACCATGCCTCTTTGTGGAAATACGCCTGCGCGATGGAAACTGCATTCGGTGCCACCAAGCCATCCTGACCGGGCCCGACTTCCATGCGGCAAAAATCGCGCACGCTGTCCTTGGTGATTTCACGAAAGGAGACAACGGAAGTTTTGGAAAGTGCTGAGTTGAATGTCGTCATGCAAAAATTGTAACGCCATTTACGACCTTGACCAAAACGAATTCGGTGACAATATGCACTGTGAAATCTAGAAAAATTTCCAGCTCCGCACAGCCACCAGTCTCGTCATGGGTTCTGTATCTGCTCGAATGTGAGAACGGCACTTACTACGCCGGCATCACCACCGATCTTGAGCGACGCTTTGCCGAACACGTATTCGGCATCGGCGCACGCTATACCCGCGCCAATCCGCCTGCGCGTGTAGTAGCCGTGATGGAGTTTCCTGATCGGGCGAGCGCATCGCGGGCGGAGGCGGCGCTAAAGAAATTGCCGCGTGCCGACAAGCCCGGCTACTTCCTCCGATAACGAAAGCTGCAAACCAGCGAAAAATGACTGGAATTGGTGCGGCTTTCCAAGCATAAATAGCCTGAACGCCTCGTCAATGCTGGTGTTTATTGAAAATAAACTTGGGCGCTCATTCTCCGCCCAAACGTCGAAGCAGATACCCACGCGAATCAAAGTACAAGAACATATCACCGCCAGCGTAAGGAAGAGCCGCACTGCGCGGAGAATTTCGTTTCGTCAATTTGACTGCGACACGCCATTGCTTGCTTTCACGCTGCGCTTTATAGGTACATGGCGTAACGGCATTGCAACTCGCTTTCGTATAACGCTTCGCAGCAAGTATGGCAGATGCTGCATCGCTGATTGCGCTGGAATCGGCGACAGCGGCAACGCTGATGGTCAGTGCGGCTAGCGCAGCAAAAAGTTTGGGGGATTGGTTCATGATACGTTAAGCTGGAATCCAGCGAGCGGTGCGAATCGCACATCCGCTTGACAGCTTAGGTCGAATCCGCCGGTCGAACGAGATGGATAGATTTAGCGTCGCAGCTGTATTCATTGGGCTCATTCCGGGCTTTCAGCTATAGCCAGACATTCAGAGGCAATACCTTCCGGAGTTCCTCGCACCGATACTCAATTTCGGTTTCGAGCTTATCGATTATTCGATGTAGCACACGGAGTTCAACTCGACGGAGAGGGTGGCGCGCAACTCGACAGATGCCTCCGTCTCCTCCGGGTAACAGCTCAATTGACATTTCAAGAAGATCGGCATCTGCATGAGCAACTTCGCGGTTCCTCACATCAATGAGCGCGTCGTGAAACTCGCGCTCCAAAGAGGTGAGCACACGAAGCAATGATCCTGGAACCGTACGTTCTGCAACTGCGGAGTGGCCCCGGGAGTTAACGAATGGCCTTGCATATGAGACTACCAACGCTGTTGTCAGAGCAGTAAGCAACGGGCTTGGCTCTTTGCGGCGGGGGAAGGGCAAGTTTGATCTAAGTATTTCTTCGACAGTTGCCTTGGCTTCTTGCAAATCGATGCGAGACAACCAGAGCCGACGGTATAGCCGCAATTGCGGCTCCAACTCTGCTTTTACGGTTACACGTTCTACCGGCATACTCGATGCCTGGTTCTAGACTGCATAAACGCCTCCCAATTACCCGAAGTGTTGTTTATCATGCCAAGGCGCGGTGGACCGGAACTCGTTGGCTGCGACGGTTTCAAGCAACAAACGCCTGGAAACACCCGCCGCTAAAGCTTACTACTCAACCGTCACTGACTTCGCCAAATTCCTCGGCTTATCCACATCCGTCCCCTTCATCAGCGCCGCATGGTACGCAAGCAACTGCACAGGAATGGCATGCACGATCGGGGAGAGCTGGCCGGCGTGGCGGGGCGCGCGGATGACGTGTACGCCCTCGGACTCGGTGAAATTGCTATCGAGATCGGTGAAGACGAACAACTCGCCGCCGCGTGCGCGCACTTCCTGCATGTTTGATTTCACTTTTTCCAGAATCGCGTCGTTGGGTGCAATCACGACTACCGGCATTTCCGAGTCGACCAGTGCGAGTGGGCCGTGTTTCAATTCACCGGCAGGATAGGCTTCGGCGTGAATGTAGGAAATTTCTTTGAGTTTTAACGCGCCTTCGAGGGCAATGGGGTAGTGCAGACCGCGGCCGAGAAACAGGGCGTGATGTTTTTCAGCAAACATTTGCGCCCACGCCTGAATCTGAGGTTCGAGATTGAGCGCGTGTTGCACGCTGCCTGGTACGTAGCGCAACTGTTCGAGGTAATCGGCTTCCTGCTTCGCGCTGAGGCGTCCGTGCGCCTTCGCGAGCGTGAGCGCCAGCGTGAAGAGCGCGATCAATTGCGTGGTGAAGGCTTTAGTGGAAGCCACGCCAATTTCCTTGCCGGCGCGCGTGTAAAACACCAGTTTGGAGGCGCGTGGAATGGCACTCTCGCGGACGTTGCAGATTGAGAGAGTGTTGGTATGGCCGAGTTCTTTGGCGCGCTTCAGGGCTTCCATGGTGTCCAGCGTTTCGCCGGACTGGGAAATGGTGACGATGAGTTGCTTGGGGTTCGGGATCGAATCCCGATAACGGTATTCGTGGCCCAATTCGACGTTGCAGGGAATGCCTGCGATGGTTTCGATCCACTGTTTGCCGACCATGCTGGCGTAGGAGCTGGTGCCGGAAGCGAGGATGAGGACAGCTTGGGTTTCCTTGAAAACCTCTTTCGCGCCTTCGCCAAACAGCGCACTTTTGACGCCGACCGAAAGCAACGCTTCGAGGGTGTCGGAAATCGCACGCGGTTGCTCGTGGATTTCTTTTTGCATGAAGTGGCGATAGGGACCCAGTTCCGTTTCATCGGCCGAAAGATCCGACGTGTGGATGCCACGTTCAACCTTGTTGCCCTCACGATCCACGACGTTGATGCCTTTGCGGCTGAGCTCGGCGACGTCGCCTTCTTCGAGATACATCACGCGGCGGGTAACAGGGAGAATGGCTGAGACATCGGAGGCGATAAAGTTTTCATGTTTGTCGGCATCGCCCACACCAATCAGCAATGGACAACCAACGCGTGCACAGATCATCACGTCCGGCGCACCAACGGCGACGACACCAATCGCGTAGGCACCGTGCAAATCCCGCGCGGCGCTTTGCGTGGCCGCGAACAAATTCTTGGTCGACTTGAAATAGTGGTGGATGAGATGCGCGATGACTTCGGTATCGGTTTGCGACTCGAACGTGTAGCCGAGCGCCTTCAATCGCTCACGTTGTGCTTCGTGATTTTCGATAATGCCGTTGTGCACGACCGCGATTTCGTCGTTGGACACATGCGGATGCGCATTTGGCTCAGTGACACCGCCGTGCGTAGCCCAGCGGGTGTGGCCAATGCCGAGGATGCCGGTGAGATTTTCGGCCGCAATACCAGCTTCCATTTCAGCAACACGACCGACGCGACGGACACGACTGATGGCGTCATTGCCCGCATTGAGGACGGCGATGCCAGCCGAATCGTAGCCGCGATATTCGAGGCGCTTCAGGCCCTCGGTAAGAATGGGGACGATGTTGCGATTAGAAATTGCACCGACGATGCCGCACATGTGGTTTCTCCAAAACGTCCGCGACGATGGCCTTTAATGGCCATCAGGCTAAACCAGAATTATGCAAGAAAAGTGGCGTGCTCTTGCGCCTACTTTTTCTTGACGGGGCGTATCCAGCCGGTTTTGTTGACTTGGGTTTTTTCATTGAGCGTGAGGCCGCCGGCTGGGACATCTTTCCACACGGTGGTACCCGCACCAATATCAGCACCTTTGCCAATCGTGACCGGTGCCACCAATTGCACGTCGGAGCCGATGTGCACGTTGTCCTCAATCACGGTGCGATGCTTGTGGGCGCCGTCGTAGTTGCAGGTTATGGTGCCAGCGCCGATGTTCACCTTTTTACCTACGGTGGTGTCGCCAATGTAGGTGAGGTGATTCGCTTTTGATCCGGCACCGAATTCGCTCGCCTTTACTTCGACAAAATTGCCGATGTGCACGTCGTCGGCCAACGACGTACCCGGACGAATGCGGGCGTAGGGGCCGATGCGGGTGTTGTTGCCGATGATGGCGTCGTCGATGAATGAGAATGGCAACACTTCCGTGTCGGCGCCGAGCGTGCAGTTACGCAGGATGCAATTCGCGCCGATTTTTACGTTTGCGCCAAGGGTTACGCGGCCTTCGAATATGCAGTTCACATCAATAAAGACATCGTTATTTTCCCCGTCCCCGCATAACAGTTCACCGCGCACATCAATGCGTGCCGGGTCAGCCAATGTGACACCGTCGATCAGGAGGTGTCTTGCGATTTCGAGTTGATGGGTGCGTTCCAAGGCGGCCAACTGGTCTTTGCTGTTGATGCCGGTGACTTCCCACTCATGTGCTGGTGACAGTGTTTCGACACGTACACCGTCTTTGACCGCCATCGCGAGAATATCGGTTAAATAATATTCGCCTTGCGCATTGTTATTGCCCAGGGTCGGTAGCCATTTTGCAAGCAACGCGGTGGGACACGCGAGAAAACCGGTGTTGATTTCGGCAATTTGTTTTTCTTCTGCGGAGGCATCTTTTTCTTCGACGATGGCGCGAACGTCACCCGACGCATCTCTGAGGATACGTCCCAATCCTTGCGGATTGGCGACCTGCATGGTCAGCCAGGCGAGTTTGCCGGACTGAGCGACCGCAGTAAGGGCACGAAGGGTGTCGGCGCGAATTAGCGGTACGTCGCCATATAGAACCAGCGTGACGCCATCGGTTGCGATCAGCGGCAACGCTTGCAACACAGCATGCCCAGTGCCGAATTGCGGCTCCTGCTTTGCCCAGACGAGAT
>JAYURJ010000140.1:0-4119 GCA_043756275.1 Betaproteobacteria bacterium
AGCGTCGTCACGTAAATAATGCTCGGCAGCACGCGAAATGCAAACACGAATCCCCCGCCACCAAAGACTTCAAACATCTTTGCCGAAACCAGCCCACCGAACAGGAATTCAGTGCCCTTGAAGCCATATTCAAGCACATGCGTGACACCGCTGGCGATCGTGGTGAGCGCGTCTTTGCCGAATGGAATAAACAGCACAAACGCACCAATGGCCATCTGCACGGCAAGTGCCGCGAGTACGGTGCGCCAGCGAATGCTGTTGCGATTCATCGAGAGCAACACGCCGATGCCGATCAGCAACGCAACGCCAATAAAACTACGCATGACTTCGGACATGATGAACGCTCCCTGTTTTCGTTTGCCAAATGTTACAGGAGAGGCTTGGCTGACAATAAAAGGACAAACTCTAGTATTGGCGGGATGCCTGGAGCATTTTTGGCCTGCGGGCAGCGCCAGTGCTGGGGTTTTATCATTTAATCAGGCGGCAGGATCAAGTAGTCGGCCACCCCTGCAGGCCTCGTGCTCAACTCGGCTTAGCATGCCTGAACAGCGTAAAAAAATTCCTGGTCGTGGCTTCTGCTATTTCTTCCACCGAAATCCCCCGCAACTGTGCAATATGCTCCGCCACATGCCTCACATACCCCGGCTGATTCATCTTGCCGCGAAACGGCGCGGGCGCGAGATAAGGAGAATCGGTTTCGATCAGCATGCGATCCAGCGGCACATTTATCGCAACTGCCTTCAGATCTTTCGCGTTTTTGAATGTGACGATGCCCGAAAACGAAATATAGAAATTCATCGCCATCGCCGCATCGGCAACTTCCTGCACTTCGGTGAAACAATGCATGACACCGCCAACCTTGGCAGCGCCCTCTTCCCGCATGATGCGCAACGTATCGGCGTGAGAATTTCTGGTGTGAATCACCAGCGGCTTGCCAATGGCTTTCGCGGCGCAGATATGCACGCGAAATCGTTCTCGCTGCCAATCAAGCGGCTCGGCAAGGCGATAGTAATCAAGGCCGGTTTCGCCGATGGCAACGACTTTCGGATGATCCGCCATCGCTAGTAATTCCTCCAGCGAGGCTTCGTGATCATCGACTTGCTCATCGGGATGGACGCCTGCCGAACACCAGATATTGTCATTGGCCTCCGCGACTGCGCGCACGGCTGGAAACGTTTTCAGCGTCGTGGAAATGGTGAGCGCGTGCGTGACGGCGTTGCTGCGCATGAGTGCCAGCACGTTGGCGCGATCAGCGTGTAGTTCTGGAAAATCCAGATGGCAATGGGAGTCGATAAACATGCGGCAATTATGGCATTCCGCGAGTCACGTTGATGGCCATCGGTATAATTGGCGGATGGAAACCAATCAAAAACCTCTGCGTTCAATCTGCCTGTTTTGCGGCTCAAGCCCGGGCGTGGATCCTGCCTTCAAATTTGCCGCCGCAGCGCTCGGCACCACACTTGCCCACAATAATATCCGGCTCATCTATGGCGGAGGTCACGTCGGGCTGATGGGCGTCGCCGCTGATGCCTGCCTGGCAGCCGGTGGCGAAGTGGTTGGTGTCATTCCCAGAAAGCTCATGGAAAAAGAGGTGGGCCATGCGGGTTTAACGCAGATGCACGTGGTCGAAACGATGCATGAACGCAAAGCGCTGATGACTGAGCTATGCGATGGATTCATCGCCCTGCCCGGCGGCTACGGTACGCTGGACGAACTGTTTGAAGCCCTCACATGGCAGCAGCTTGCCTATCATTTACTGCCTGTGGGTGTTCTGAACGTATCCGGTTTCTTTGATCACCTCGTGCAGTTTCTTGATCATGCGAGGAACCAACGTCTGTTGCGCGACGCGCATCGGGATAGCTTGATTGTGGATACCGATTTGACCGCGCTGATTGCGCGCATGCGAGTCTTCGTGCCGCCAAACAACGAGAAATGGCTGGACCGTGCGTCGAAAGAAAGTATCGTCTAGCTGATAAAGCTAAAGCGTGTGGGTGGCGCGATCAGACTTGGCAACGGGTGCCAAAATTCCTTCGATTTTCTTTTTTAAATCCTTGCCGACTTCGCTGTCCGGCAGGCGAATCCCAACACCTTGTGGACGGTTGCCCTGTGCATGCGCGGGATTGATCCAGGCGACCGTTCCCGATAACGGAATCTTGGTCACCTCATCGAGAAAAGTCAGCACCAGCAGAATCTCATCACCCAGCTTGTGATCTTTAGTCGACTGCATAAACAGGCCGCCACCTTTCAGCAACGGCATCCAGGCGGCGTATAGAGCACTCTTACCCTTCAGATTCAGGGAGATGACGTCGGGACGCTTGATCGGCGTGATGTTGGTATCGGGCATGGCCTAGTGAGCGCGTGGAGCAGAACAGATTGCCTGCGAATAGGATATTAGCAATTGTTCGAGCAAAAGTCTTGCGTTCAGCGGGTGATGGATGGCGCGACGCGCTTGGCGCAATTGTGACTCGTAGCGAAATAATGCCGGCAAATGAACCCGCGTCGCAATACGCGAAATTGCGGCTTTCTGGTCTTGGTGGTGTCGCACTTCGCCCGTCAGGCGTGCCAATACCACGTCGCTCACCCACGTCTGCAACCAGGTAACCACGTTCGTCAAATCGCTTTTCTCAAGCGATTGTGCAGTGGCGAGATGATCTGCGTTAGCATCAGCAAGCACCTTCACAAATGCCTTTCGCTGCGTTTGATAGTCCGGATCTGCAAATGCAACCGCATCTAGCGGCGCACCACCCGCCGCCGACAGCGCATCCTGCGCATCAACTATGCCTTGCGCCTTCAACCAAGCCAAGGCGCTCTTTTCATCCGGCGAAGGAACCAATACTCGCTGACAGCGACTCTTGATGGTGGCGAGCAGGCGACCAATCTGATCGGTCACCAACAGGATCAAGGTGCGCGGTGGCGGCTCTTCCAATGTTTTCAAGAGTGCATTGGCCGCGTTTGCGTTGAGCGTTTCGGCTGGATGAATCAGCAACACCCGAAAACCATCCCGGTGAGTTGATAGCGTCATGAAATCGGCAATGCCGCGTATTTGTTCGACTTTTATCTCTTTGCTCTTCTTTTTTTCCTTGGCGTCCAGATCGACGGGCGCGTCTGCGTCGGTTTCATCTTCCGTCAGGGATTCCGGCAACAACTCACGAAAATCAGGATGGTTGCCGTGATTAAACCAACCACATGCATCGCAAACGCCGCAGGCAACGACATGGTCTGGCGACTCGCATAACAACGATTGGGCAATGGCGCGCGCGAACGCGACTTTGCCAATGCCAAGCCTGCCATACAGCAGTAAGGCATGTGGCAGCTTTTCACGTCGGTGAAGGAGCTCACGCAGGGGTGCGTCGTGCCAGGGGAGTATCTCGATGGTCATATTGCGTCAAGCAGTGTGGCTAGCTCGGCTCGAATATCAGCCAAGCTGCGCGCTGAATTGATTACCCTGATGCGGTGTGAAAATTGCGCTGCCCGTTCAAGATACGCCGCACGAACATTAAAGAAAAAATCGCTTTGCTCGCGTTCGAACTTATCGGGCACGGCAGTGCCGCTGGCAAGCCGTTCGCGAGCCACTTCCAGCGGGGCATCAAAAATCAACGTAAGGTCCGGCTGCAAATCACCGTGCACCCAGTTTTCCAACACGGCAATCCGCGATTTGGGCATGCCGCGCCCACCGCATTGGTATGCAAACGTGGAGTCGGTAAAACGGTCACACAACACCCACGCACCTCGTTTGAGCGCAGGCACGATGACCTCTGCGAGTTGCTCGGTTCGGGATGCAAACATGAGCAGGGTCTCAGTATCACCGTGCATCTTTTCATTGAGCACAATGCTGCGAATTTTTTCGCCCAAGGCTGTGCCGCCGGGCTCACGGGTGGAAATGACCTCAATACCGCGAGCGCTGATTCGCTCCGCGATGAAAGTCAGATGCGAAGACTTTCCCGCACCATCGATACCTTCGAGCGTGATGAACTTACCGGGGAACTTACCGGGGGTGGAATTTCCGGGCATGCTATTTTCCAAGCTGATATTTGGCGACAGCGCGATTGTGCTCATCCAGTGAGCGGGAGAAATAATGGCTACCGTCCCCCTTCGCAACAAAGTATAGCTTGTCAGACT
>JAYURJ010000141.1:0-12048 GCA_043756275.1 Betaproteobacteria bacterium
GTGCGGATGCGATCCGCCGCCATGCTGATGGCCTGCAGGCCGGATGAGCAAAAGCGGTTAATGGTCACAGCCGGCACGCCGTCGGGCAGGCCCGCGAGCAGTACACCGATGCGCGCCACGTTCATGCCTTGCTCGCCTTCCGGCATCGCACAGCCGACGACGACGTCACCGATGTCGTTTGGATCGAGCCCTGGCACGTGTGCAATCACGCCGCGCAACACGTGCGCGAGCATGTCGTCGGGACGGATATTCTTGAACATGCCGCGTGGCGCTTTGCCGACTGGCGTGCGGACGGCGGCGACGATATAGGCTTCCTGAATTTGCTTGCTCATTTTGATTCTCCAATCTTCCGCGCCTAATTGCGCAGTGGTTTACCGTTTTTCAACATGAATTCGATACGTGCCTGAGTTTTTTCGGTCTTCGCCAGTTCGCAGAAATGTTTACGCTCCAAGGCCAGCATCCAGTCCTCGTTGACCATCGATCCCGGCTCGACTTCGCCGCCGCACAAACATGCGGCGATGCGCGAGCTGATTTCATAATCGTGATCCGAAATGAAACCACCCTCTTTCATATTAATGAGCATCATCTTTAGCGTGGCAATTCCGGTGTAGCCCGCAACTGGGAATGCAGTTGGTGCCAATGGTGGGCGATAACTGGAATTGGCCATCGCGCGTGCCGTTTCCAGCGCCACGTAAAGCAACTCATCGCGATTGAAGATGATGGTGTCGCGCCAGCGCATATGGCCCATTTCCTTGGCCTCCTGCGCGCTCTTCGAGACTTCACCCATCGCAGCCAATTTGAAACTCTTCTGGATCGCGGGTAGCAAATCACCGCCATTGGCCGCGAGTGCGGCTCGCAGTGCCATTTCTTTCAAGCCACCGCCCGCGGGTAACAAGCCAACGCCCACTTCGACCAAGCCGATGTAGCTTTCCAGCGTGGCGACAACACGATCCGAATGCATCTGGAATTCGCAGCCACCGCCGAGCGCCATGCCATCCACGGCGGAAACCACCGGGATCAAGCTGTACTTGATGCGCTGTGATGTGGCTTGGAACCGCCCCACCATCGCCTCGAATTCATCGAACTGGCCGAGCTTCAATGCTTCCAGCGCTTTCACCAGATTGGCACCTGCTGCGTAGGGCGGCTCGGTCTGCCAGATCACCAGCGCTTTGTAATTTGCCTCTGCCTGGTCGATGGCCTTGTTCAATCCTTCGAGCACATCGCTGCCGATGGAATGCATTTTGGTTTTGAAGGACACGATAGCAATATCGTCGTGTCCTTTCGTGGTCCACATACGCACCGCATCGGTTTCGAAAATCGTTGTGCCCTTTTCAGCCTTCTCACCGAGCAACATTTCGGGATAGAGCTGGCGCTGGTAAACGGGCAAGGTTGAACGTGCAACCATCTTGCCGGTCTTGGCTGAGAACGAGCCCTCGTTCGAATGGACGCCACGCATTTGCCTTACTGTGCCATCGGTCACCCACGCGGGTAATGGTGCACTGGCCATCGTTTTTCCAGCCGCGATGTCCTCGGCAATCCACTTAGCCACCTGCTCCCAGCCTGCGGCCTGCCAGGTTTCAAAAGGCCCCATCTTCCAGCCGAAGCCCCAGCGGATCGCGAAATCGATGTCGCGCGCAGAGCTGGCCACATCACCGAGGTGCACGGCGATGTAATGAAACACATCGCGGAAAATGGCCCAGAGAAATTGGGCTTGCGGATGCGCGCTCGCACGCAACGCGGCGAATTGTTCGGCAGGATTTCTGATCTTCAGAATCGCGGCGACTTCATCGGCAACCTTTGCGTCCGACGCACGGTAATCCTGTTTGGCAAGGTCCACCACCAAAATGTCCTTGCCCTTCTTGGTAAAGAAGCCTGCCTTGGTTTTTTGTCCCAATGCACCTTTCTCGATCAGCGCTTTCAGGAACGCAGGCACCGCATAGTACTGGTGCCATGGGTCATTCGGCAGATTGTCATCCATCGTTTTGAAGGTATGCGCGAGCGTGTCCAGACCGACCACATCAGCGGTGCGGTAGGTGGCGCTCTTGGCGCGACCAATTGCGGGGCCTGTCAGCGCATCAACTTCATCGAAGCCCAGCTTGAACTGTATCGTGTGATGCATGGTGGCGGCGATGGAAAACACGCCAATGCGGTTGGCGACAAAATTGGGCGTGTCGTTGGCGCGAATTACACCCTTGCCGACGGTGGTGACGAGGAACGTTTCGAGCTGATCGAGAATCGAGGCGTCGGTATCCGGCGTGGGGATCAACTCGACCAGTTTCATGTAGCGCGGTGGGTTGAAAAAATGCACGCCGCAAAAGCGATGACGCAACGCTTCCGGGAACACTTTCGACAACTCAGTGATCGACAGGCCCGATGTATTGGACGCAAAAATGGCATCGGCGCGCATGAACGGCGCGACCTTTTCATACAACGATTTCTTCCAGTCCATGCGCTCGGAAATAGCTTCAATGATCAGGTCGCAATCCTTCAGCCATTCGAGGTTGTCGTCGTAGTTGGCTGGTGTGATTTGTGTTGCGCGTGCCTTGCTGGCGAACGGTGCCGGCTGCAGCTTGGCCATGCCGTCAATCGCTTTGAGGACGATGCTGTTCTTCGGGCCTTCCTTCGCGGGCAGGTCAAACAAAATGGCTTTGACGTTGGCATTGGTGAGGTGCGCCGCGATTTGCGCGCCCATCACACCTGCGCCGAGGACGGCGACTTTTCGGATATGGAAATTACTCAATTGAAACTCCTGATTTTTCGATAATTAAACTATAAACACTAATGCCGGCGAGGGTCTCAGGCCATAAATGGTCTGAGATGCCCGTCAATGCTTGTGTTTTACTATTTTTTGCTCAATAAAATCTTTATGCCGCTGGTACCGGACGTGGCTTGCGCTGGTCATCAACAGCCACATACGTCAACTGCGCCTCAGTCACCTTCACCACCTCCGCACCAAACCGCTGCCGCTGCGCATAGACCTCGACATCCACTGTCAATGACGTTCGCCCGACCCTCACGACATCGGCATAAAAGCTCACCAGGTCACCCACCAGCACCGGTTGCTTGAACTGAAATGAATTTACCGATACCGTCACCACCTTGCCACGTGCGCGCACCGTCGCTGGCACGCTGCCCGCCAGATCGACCTGCGCCATTACCCAGCCGCCAAAGATGGTGCCGTGCGCATTGGTGTCGGCCGGCATGGGGATGATGCGGATCACCGGCTGCCGATCCTTCGGCAAATGGGTCACCTCGCAAAACGGCTCGGTCGTTTCATCAGTCACAGCACGTGTCCTTTGTACATATCGTCTATTGCGCTGGCGTATTTCTGCAAGATGACGTTGCGCTTGAGTTTCAGCGTCGGCGTGATCATGCCGTTGTCGATCGTCCATTTCTCACGTGCAACTGCGACCTTGCGCACCAGCGCATAGCCGGGGAAGCCTTTGATGAGCTTACCGATTCGCTGCACCAGAAATTTTTCCGACTTTTCCCGACCGTCGCCATCGATTTTTGGATCGAGCTTGGCGTCAACCGCCACCCGTCCCCACTCCTCGTCGTTCAGCACGATGATGGCCGACAAATAGGGCTTAGCCTCACCGTAAACGAGCACCTGTTCAAACAGCGGGTCCATCTGGATCGCCATTTCCATATCCACCGGCGGCACTTTCTCGCCGTTGCCCAGCACGATGATCTCCTTGATGCGCCCGGTGATGTGGATAAAGCCATGTTCATCTATCCTGACTTGGTCGCCGGTGTTGAGCCAGCCATCCTCCGATAATACGGCGCGGGTCGCTTCCGGATTATTCCAGTAGCCCATCATGATGTTGGGGCCACGCGCCAGCAGCACATTGTTCTCACCGATGCGCGTTTCCACGCCCGGCACAGCGGGGCCGACCGAATTCGGGTCGTTCTTGTCGAGCAGATTTACGGCGAGCAAAGGTGAGGCTTCGGTCAGTCCGTACCCCTGACAAATTTGCAGGCCAAGACCCACAAACACTTTTGATACTGCCGGCGATAGCGCAGCACCTCCCGCCACGGCAAAACGAAGTTTGCCACCGAGGCGCAGCAGCAACTTATCAGCAACCAATTTTTTCAGTACCGGCCAAAGCACAAATGACGCCCTCCACGGTCCGCGTCCGTTGTGGTGTTCAAAGCGGCTCCAGCCTACGTCAACTGCAAAATCAAACAGCTTTCGTTTGGTTGGTGAGGCTTTTTTCAATTGGTCGTTGATCGCCGCGAGGAAACGCTCGTAAATGCGCGGCACAGAAAAAATAATGGTCGGCTGCACGATGCGGAAATCTTCCGCGAGCTGCGGGATAGAGCGCGAAAACACCATCGATGCACCGGACACCACGTTTAGGTAGTAATCAGCCGTGCGCTCGAACATATGTGACAGCGGGAGGAACGAGAGAAAAATATCCTCCGGGAAAACGTCGTACACCGCGAGCCCCGACTGCACGTTCGACAAAATATTGCGATGCGAAAGCATGACGCCTTTAGGCTTGCCGGTGGTGCCGCTGGTGTACACAATGGTCGCAAGATCGCTGCCATTAACCGGTGCGCGATCAAAGCTGCCGGCATCGGTTGGTAGCCAGTCGGCCAACAATTTCAAGCGCGACTCATCTGGATCGCTAACGGGTTTCACGGTCAAAATGCGCTTCAATGACCCCAGCTGGTCGCGCACCGTTTTCAGTCGCTTCCAATGTTCCTCGCCGTCGATCACGATCAATTTGACGTCGGCATCGTTGAGAATAAACGCAACGTTTTCAGGTCGATCATCTACGAACAGTGGCACGGTCACGAGGCCGTGCGCAAACGCACCTTGATCCGCAACGATCCAATTGACGCTGTTTTTCAACATCACGGCAATGCGCTCACCCTGCTCAACGCCCTCGCGACGCAGCCCTTCGCGCATGCGCGCGACCTGGTCGGCAACTTCACGCCAGTCCACGCCGACCCATTCTTTGCTGCCACTGTCGAATTCGCGATAGGCGGGTGCATTCGGCGAGGTGCGGCACCGCAGTGCGAACACGTCAGCGATGGTCGCCGCATCGTCAAACATCAGATAACGCGTGCCACGACGATTTTGCAGGATGTTCGAGTCTGCCAATTGATGTCTCCTCGTTATGGTCGCGGCTCTTTGGACGCGTCCGTGCGCAGATACCGATGCGCGCCGTATCGTGCCAAGTGCACGTCTGTGACCGTCATTGCAAGCACTGACGATTATACGCGGCAGCATTGGGAACAAGAGTGTTAGCACTGTTCAGTCGGCCGAAGGCAATTGATATCCAGTCTCAAGCAGCGCGCTTGCGCGGGCTCACATACATGTTGATGTCGGCGTGAACCACCAGATTGCCGTGCGTGTCTTTCATGTCCACGCTGACGACAACATCGCGTGCCGGGCCTTCAACGATGTCGGTGGCGCTACATTCGGCGATCAAATCGGTCTCGCATTTTTTCAGGTAAAGCACGTTCATCCCTTTTGGCAGCCAGCGCATCGATGCGGGCAGGCTCGCTTCCATCATGGTGCCCGCGCCCAGTTCCGCCAGATTGCAGGCGGCAATCGCATGAACGGTGCCGATATGATTTTCGACGGCGCGACGTTTTTTCAGACTGACACGTGCATAGCCCGGTCTCAATTCCTCGAATCGCGGTGCGATGGTGCCGAAATACGGCGCTTTCCAGCAGACCACGCGCGCGAACAGCCATTTGCCCATTGGCTTGTCCTGAAGCTTTGTCCACATCGTCAGCGCCTGATTCACTGGCCTGGCCTAAATCGTTTGCCAGCCGATATCGGCGGCAAACCGCGCGCCGTGCGTCTGCTCCAGCACTTTCATTTCGGCCAGCAATTTATCCTTGCCAACACTCTTGAGGTAATTGATTGGCCCACCGCGATGTGGCGCGAAGCCGGTGCCAAAAATGACGCCGGCATCGCAAAGATCGGCATCGACAACAATACCTTCGCGCACGCAGGCCACGGCTTCATTCACGGCCGGCAGGGTCATGCGCATCCACAACGGTGCAAGATCCACGGTGCCGGAACCATTAGCCTTCTGCGGACGACCGTTGACCCATTTGTAAAAACCTTCGCCGGATTTCTTGCCGAGTTTTTTTGCGGCAACCAATGCCTGAATTTTTGCAGGCGTCGGCCCACCCGGTTTGGCCAGCTCCTTGCCGACCGCAAGGCCGACGTCCAAGCCAACGGTGTCGGCCAGTTCAATAGGCCCCATCGGCATGCCAAATTCGCGCGCCGCCGCATCAATGGTTTCCATCGGAATGCCCTCCTCCAGCATCACCTGCGCTTCGGTCATGTACGGTGTAAGGATGCGATTGACGAGGAAGCCGGGTGCTGATTTCACGGGCAACGGCAGTTTGTCGATTTTCTTCACAAACGCTTGCGAAGCTTTCATCACCTCGGCAGAGGTTTGCGGGCCTTCAACAATTTCCACCAGCATCATCTGCGCGACGGGGTTGAAGAAATGAATACCGACAAGACGCTGTGGTCGCGCCAATGATTTCGACAGCACCTGCAACGGAATTGACGACGTATTAGTGGCGAGAATGGCGGTGGGCTTCAAGCGCGGCTCGATTTGTGCGTACAGCTTGGTCTTAATTTCCACGTTCTCGATGATCGCCTCAATGACGAGATCGCAGTGATTCACGCCGTCACCCGCCACATCCGGGATTAATCTGTCCATCGCCGCTTGGATCAAATGCGGTTGTTTCAAACGGCGCTTGAACATCTCCGCTGCGCGCTTGATGGCAGGCGCGATGCGCGCGTGATCGAGATCCTGCAACGTGACCGTAAAACCTTTTGCTGCGCACCACGCGGCGATGTCACCACCCATTACACCTGCACCAATCACGTGGACATGCTTGATGTGCACCGCACCAGCAGTTGCCAAACTGCCAAGCGATTTCATCCGATCCTGCAATGTAAAAATGCGCACCAGATTTGCCGTGGTGGGATGCCTGAAAATACCCGAGATGGAATATGGGTGATCCTGCGGCACGTTGCGCGGGTCGCCGCCGTAGTGTTGCCACAAAGCAATGATCGCGTACGGTGCCGGATAGTGATCCTTGCGCGCACGTTTGCCGACTTGTTTCAATGAAGCCTTCGCAACAAATCCGCGCACAACCGGCCAGTTGGTAATGGCATCCTTGAACGCTGGCTGATGCACGGGCGGCGGCTTGTTGAGCAACATTGTCGCCGCGTTGATGAAGTGGCGCCGTGGTGTCAACACGTCAACCAAGCCCATATTTTTTGCCCGCCGACCATCGACTGCGCGGCCAGTGAGCATCAGGTCCAGCGCCTGTGCTGCGCCGATCAAAGCTGGCATGCGCTTGGCACCGCCCCAACCCGGCACGATACCCAGCATGACTTCCGGCAGTGCCATTTTCGTTTTTGGCCCGTCATCCATGATGCGGTGCTTGCACGCGAGAGCAAGCTCGGTGCCACCGCCCATGCAAAACCCATGGATCAGTGCGAGTGTTGGGAAAGGCAGCGCTTCAACTTGATCGAATACATCGTTGCCAAGTTTGGTGAATGCGTAGGCTTCTTCTGCACTTTTTAACGAGATGAACTCTTCGATGTCGGCGCCGGCGGCGAAACCATTGTCCTTGGCCGAAAGAATGGCGAGACCTAGTGGCGCATTGGTCTGCGCGCGCAGTTGTTGGCAAACATCGGCGAGTTCACGCAAGACCTCACTCGAAAAAGTGTTGGTGCTCGATTCAGCACGATCAAACGTTAGCCACGCGAGATTGTCGCGATCAGTGTCAAGACGCCAGTGTTTCCAGTTGCTCATGCTGTTGTGCTCCGGGAGTGCGGTTGTTGCGATTGATAAATACTGTTTTGATTGCAGCGGTGATCGTTGCCGTCGGCAAAAAGGAAGTAACGCGCTGAATATCACAAACACTAGCATTGACGGGCTTCTCAGGCCATTTATGCCCTGTCATGTCCGCCAGTGCTGGAGTTTCATTCCGATCAAGCCATACCGCTGACATGCCCGCATTGCGCGCGCCGACGATGTCGTTGGTCCAGTTGTCGCCGATAAAGACCGTCTCCTGCGCTGTCGCGCCGATGCGCTCGAGTGCGATTGAAAATATTTTCGGGTCTGGCTTGGTCACACCGACATCCTCCGAAATCACCACGGTGTCGAAGTAGTTGGCGATATTGAGTGCGCGCAGCTTTTCGATTTGCTCAGCCGTGCTGTTGTTGGTGACGATACCGAGCCGGCAACGCTCGCGTAGTGCATCGAGCAGTTCGATGCTGCCTGCCAGCAAATGGCGATTCGCCTGATGCTGGTCACGATATAAACACGCTGCGCGTTCTACGGTCGCCAGATCGAGTTGACGGTCGAAGGCCGCGAACAAAGATTGCATGCGCGCGGCGCGGGCTTGATCCAGCGTCAACTCACCGGCGAGAAAGCGTGTGTGAAAAACTTCCAGCACCTCGGCGTGTTTGATCGCGAATGCGTTGAGAGGCAAATCCGGCGCGTAGACCGCGTGCATTGCTGCCAGCGCCAGACGGGATGCACGCCGGTGATCGAACAGCGTATCGTCGAGATCGAACAGGATCGCGCGGGGCCACATGGCGAGTCAGGAATGAGTGAAGCGAAAAATCAGGCGCGTTCGAGCAGCATTGCGCCGCCCTGGCCGCCGCCGATGCAGAGCGACGCGGCAGCGCGTTTGCCACCGGTGCGTTCCAATGTTTTCAATGCGTGCAGCACGACTCGTGCACCCGATGCGCCGATTGGATGGCCAAGCGCAATTGCGCCGCCGTCGATATTGAATTTCGACCGATCCATTTTGCCGAAAGCTTTATCAAGTCCAAGCTTGTCCTTGCAATAGGCCTCGGACTCCCAAGCCGCCAGACAGCCCAGCGCCTGTGCAGCAAAGGCCTCGTTGATTTCCATTGCGTCGAGATCATTCAAACCAAGACCGTGTCGTTGCAGCATCGGCGTAATTGCGTGTACAGGGCCCAACCCCATTTCGGAGGGATCGAGCGCGCTCCATTGCGAATCGACAATCGCACCAATTGGTTTGAGATCAAATTTCGACACTGCCGCCTCTGAGGCGAGGATTAGCAACGCAGCACCGTCGGTTACTTGCGAGGAGTTTCCCGCTGTCACGTTGCCATAAGTCTTGTCGAAAACTGGTCGCAGCTTCGCTAGGCGTTCCGGTGTGGAATCGGTGCGCACACCGTCGTCGTCTTTGTAGACATTACCTTTGTCATCGATCAGCGCCTCGATCTCGCCATAGTGTCCTGCCTCGCGCCCTGCCAGCACTTTCTTGTGTGATTCGGCAGCGAATTCATCCATCATCTGGCGCGTAATGCCGAAACGCTTGGCGACGATTTCAGCGGTCTGTCCCATCGAGAGCTTGACGATTGGGTCTGTCAGCCCTTTAAGAATGGCGATCACCGGCGCAAGATAAGCGGGCCGGAATTTCAATGCAGCACCAGCGCGCTGGCCAAACGATTTGGCGGCATACCAATCGGCAAGCCAGGTCACCATCGCGGGTCCAAACAGCAACGGCGCATGGCTCATCGCGTCGGTGCCACCGGCTAACACCAAATTTGATTTGCCCGCGAGAATATTCATGCACGCGGAATCCAGCGCCTGCATGCCTGATGCGCAATTTCGCATGACCGTCCATGCTGGCACTTTGTCGCCACAGCCCAAGCGCAGTGCCACCACGCGACCAATATTGGCCTCATCAGCCGACGGCATTGCGGCACCGACGATGACTTCATCAAAAGCGGTGGCTGAAAAATTTTGTCGCGCCAGCAATGGCCGCCCGCAGCCGACTGCCAGGTCGCCGCCGGAAAATGGTCCGGGTTTGGTTTTGGCTTTCAGGAATGGCGTGCGCGCACCATCAACAACGTAGACTTTCCCGCTCATTCCGCCGCCTCAGCCTGCTGCCAGACTGCCGACTTGCTGATGGCTTCCTTACCAAAGTGTTTATCAAAATCATCTACCATAATGATGTCGTGTTGCAATGCGCGTGCGCGTTTCCAGAGTGCCAATTCTGTTTCCGTGATCACCGCGAGTTTCATGGCTTCTTCATATTGCGCATCGGCCCCATGCCCACTCAGGCGGCCAGCTTTTTTCGCAGCGCGTACCTTGGCCTCGATTGGTTCCGCGGCGATGACAGCGTGCATCGCTGCTTCCAGCTTGCCCAGCAAATCGGTGTCACTCTTGGGCAGATACATACCGGCGATCAGGCGATTGCGCGCGGCTGATGGCTGGATGAGAAGATCGGCGACTTCATGGCCCATCTGATCACTCGGTTGAATCAATGTGAGACCGCGGGGGAATACCAATCTACGCAGCACAAACGCGACGAAGCGATTCGGGAAATTTTCAATCACACCGTCCATCGCCACCTGAATCTTGAACGCAGAATCGTACAAAGCCCAACGCAGGAATGGCAGTTCATCAGTTTGGCGGCCACGCTGATCGTAGAACTTCAATGCGCACGACGAGAGATACAAGAGCGAAAGCACGTCGCCCAGGCGCGCGGACAATTTCTCTTTGCGTTTTAGCGAGCCGCCGATGACGAACATGCTGACGTCAGCCAGCAATGCAAATGCCGTCGAAAACCGCGTCAATTGCTGGTAGTAGCGTTTGGTGTCGTCGCAAGCCGGTGCAGGCAATCCGCGTGCACCCGAAATCCCAGTCCACATCGCGCGTGCCGCATTCGAGAGCGTGAAAGCGATATGACTCCAGAATGCTTCATCAAACTTTTCAACCGAATCCTCCTGTGCGGCGTGCATTTCCTTCAACACCCAGGGGTGACAACGTATCGCACCCTGACCGAAGATCATGAGCGAGCGCGTGAGGATATTGGCCCCCTCAACCGTAATGGCGATGGGTACCGATTGGTAAGCTGCACCGAGGTAATTGTTCGGTCCCATGCAGATACCCTTGCCGCCATGCACATCCATGGCGTCGTTCAGCACGATGCGCATGCGTTCGGTCATGTGATATTTGGAAATTGCACCGACCACCGAGGGCTTCTCACCCATATCGAGTGCGCCCGCCGTGACAGTACGGCATGCGTCCATCAGGTAGGTGTAGCCGCCGATGCGCGCCAACGGTTCTTCGATGCCTTCAAATTTGCCGATGGGCATTTTGAATTGCTGGCGCACACGCGAATAGGCACCAGTGGCCATCGAGGTAAATTTCCCGGCTGCGATCGATTGTGCGGGCAGCGAAATAGAGCGGCCTGCGGCCAAGCATTCCATCAGCATGCTCCAGCCTTTGCCGATCATCGGCTGGCCACCGATAAGCCAATCCATCGGGGTGAAAACATCTTTGCCGGAATTAGGCCCGTTCATAAATGATGCGTTGAGCGGAAAGTGACGACGTCCGATGTTCACGCCTTTGTGCGACGTCGGGATCAATGCACAGGTAATACCTAGATCGGTTTGCTCTCCGATCAGCTTGTCCGGATCAAAGCATTTGAACGCCAGGCCGAGAATGGTTGCCACCGGTCCCAGTGTGATGTAACGCTTTTCCCACGTAATACGAATGCCCAGCGTTTCTTTACCTTCCCACATTTGCTTGCACACTATGCCGACATCCGGCATCGAGGCCGCATCTGAACCTGCGTCCGGGGCAGTCAGCGCAAAGCAGGGTATCTCCAGACCTTTGGCAAGGCGCGGAAGGAAATAATTTTTTTGTTCCGGTGTGCCGTAATGCATCAGCAATTCACCTGGCCCCAACGAATTGGGCACCATCACCGATACCGCTGCCGTACTGCTGCGGGTGGAAATTTTCATCACCACTTGCGAGTGCGCATATGCCGAGAAGCCCAGTCCGCCGTACTCCTTGGGAATGATCATGCCAAGGAAGCCTTTGTCTTTAATGAACTGCCAGACGTTGGGCGGTAAATCGTGCAGTTCATGCGAAATTTCCCACTCGTTTACCATCGCGCAGAGTTGTTCAGTCGGGCCGTCGATAAAGGCCTGTTCCTCCACCGTAATTTTTGGTGCGGGGTAATCAAGCAACTTGTTCCAGTCGGGCTTGCCGCTGAAAAGATCGC
>JAYURJ010000142.1:0-11986 GCA_043756275.1 Betaproteobacteria bacterium
GCAGATGAGATATCGATACCCTGACCGAAATAGGTCGCATAGCAGGCGCTTGCAAATTGTTGCGCTCTCAAAGCATCACGATCAGTCAGCCAGTAAAAGGCCCGCGCCGCATGTTGAGTGCCGATGGGAAAGGTCGCAGGCTGCGTGTAGGGAGTTTTCAGCAGCCGTGCCGTGCGCAGGAAATCGCGCACCGAGTACGGGCCCTTCAACGGCACGCTGACCAATGGCATCGTACCTGCCGCCTTGAACATCGGCCCCAGCAAAATCGGTCGCCAGTTAACCCGCCGCTGATGACGCGCCGCCAGCGCGTTGATCCGAGTAGAAGCAAGATATCCGTACGGCGAGGAAAAATCGAAGTAAAAGTCGATTACTGGTTTATCGTTTGACATGGCTACTCCCGTTGGAAATGATGAAAATTCGCTAACTGCAACTCTGCCGCATATCGCTATCATTTGTTGAGTCTACAGAAACAGTTGCGCAAAAAAAAAGCCCCGTTTGATTGAACGGGGCTTTTTATAGCTCTTTTTTACCTCATGCGTTGCAATACGCCAACGGTAAAAAAGGTCAACGTCTACACGGCAGCCTTATCCTCAGCTTCGCCCGCGCCAACATTTTTTGTTTCTACAAACAGCAATGGTTCACTTGTGGTCGCACGCGGGCCGCGAGGGCGCGGTGTGCGACGACGTGGTGCTTCTTCCTCCAGCGGTGGCGTGACCGCAACAGGCGCTGCTACCGTTTCGATAAAGACCAATGGCTCGCTCGGTGCCTCATCGCGATTGCGGCGTCGGGCAGGTCGCGGCGTTGTCCGCATCGATGATGCGTCGTCGATCTGGTCAACAGGTGCCGCTACGACAGCTCGCGCCGTTTCGATTTCAGGCTGCAGTGATACCGGTGCTGGTGTCGGAGCCGGCAACACCTCTGTGGGTGGATTGGGCATCGGCGCGTGCGACTGAGCTGATTCCTGATTTGTAAATAGCTGCGCAGGCACTGGCGGTGCTTGCACTGCGATTTCAGGCACGCTTGGTCGTTCAACCTGATTGGCTGCATCAGGGTCGTGCGATGGTGCTGAGGGCGGCGTGAATTCACCGGCGGTAGAACTTTCCATGCCCGGCAAGGTTGGTGAGTCATTTCTGCCGGCCTGTGGGTCGCGATCTTCGCGATTGCTGTCACGACCGCCGCGACCACCACGGCCACGACGACGACGACCACGGCCTTCGCCTTCTTCCCCGGATTCCACTGGTTTGGCTTCAAGTGCAGCTTTGGGTTGCTGTTGCTGACGCACTTTTTGCGCCTGCGGAGCCGACTCGGGCGCGCCAATTGCGTGCACTACCGTTTCAGAAGCTTTGTCAGGGCGCGGGCCGCGACCTTCGGCTGGACGATTGCGCTCATTGCGGGGGCCGCGTTCCTGGCCTTGTGCGCCAGATGATCCCTGAGGACGATCCTTACGTTCACCTCGCTCGCCCCGTTCAGCACCGCCGCGCTTGCGGTCACCATCGCGGCCATCCCGACGCGCGCGATCACCGCCACGGCCTTCTCTGTTTTCACGGGCCGGTTTTGATGGTGTCGCAGTTTGCGCTGCTGGCGGCTGCGCCGGTGTCGGCTCTGGGCTGAATAAGCTGGCGAATCGCTTCCATAGTGAGGGCCTGGGTTCACTCGACGCAACCGCTGTATTCGCGACGGCGCGTGGCTTGGGCTCGGCAGAAATTGGTGCGGGCTGTGCAGGCGTGATGCCCTTCACAATCGGTTCCGGACGGGCAGGCTTGGCATCGAGCTCGGCCGCTTTTGCAGCCGCAACTTCTTCGACAGGACGATTGACCATTTGATAGCTCGGTGTGGCCAAATCGAGCTTTTCGGAATCCGAGCGCAGGCGCTCAACTTCGTAGTTGGGTGTTTCCAGATGAATGTTAGGGATGAGCAGAACATTCACTTTGAAGCGCATTTCCAGTTTGTGGATTTCCTGACGTTTTTCGTTCAACAGGAAAGTGGCAACATCAACCGGAACCTGCGCATGAACCGCGCCGGTGCCTTCTTTCATTGCCTCTTCCTGAATGATGCGCAGAATATGCAATGCCGAAGAGGCGGTATCGCGAATATGGCCGAGACCATGACAACGTGGGCAGGGGATGTAGCTAGACTCGGATAGCGCCGGTTGCAGGCGTTGACGCGACAGCTCCAGCAAGCCGAAGCGCGAAATTTTGCCGGTCTGGACGCGCGCGCGGTCGTAACGAAGGGCATCGCGAAGACGGTTCTCCACTTCGCGTTGATTTTTTGTGGACTCCATGTCGATGAAGTCAATGACGACCAAGCCACCCAAGTCACGAAGGCGTAACTGCCGGGCAATTTCATCAGCCGCTTCGCAGTTGGTGCGAAACGCGGTTTCTTCAATGTCATGGCCTTTGGTTGCGCGAGCGGAATTGACGTCAATGGAAACCAATGCCTCGGTATGGTCAATGACGATGGCGCCACCCGACGGCAGCGTGACATCGCGCCGGTATGCGGTTTCTATCTGGTGTTCAATCTGAAAGCGCGAAAACAACGGCACATCATCTTTGTAGAGCTTGACCTTATGCACATTGGCCGGCATCACGGTCGACATGAACGATTGCGCTTGTTCGAATATTTCCGGTGTGTCGATCAGAATTTCGCCGACATCCGGCTGGAACAGATCGCGGATCGCGCGTACGACGAGGCTCGATTCCAGATAGATCAGTTCGGGCGCTTTAATATCCTTGGCAGCACCATCAATGGCTTCCCACAATTGCATCAGGTAACCCAAATCCCACTGCAACTCTTCAGCGGAGCGACCGATACCGGCTGTGCGCGCGATGACGCTCATGCCGTCGGGAACGGTGAGTTGATCCAGCGTCTCACGCAATTCAGCGCGCTCTTCGCCTTCAACGCGACGTGAAACACCGCCGCCGCGTGGATTGTTTGGCATCAGTACCAAATAGCGGCCAGCCAGCGAGACGTAGGTCGTGAGTGCGGCACCCTTGTTGCCGCGCTCATCTTTCTCAACCTGAACTAAAAGTTCCTGACCGACTCGCAGGTTCTGTGCAATCTTGCCGCGCGTGCCTTCGCCGTCCTCACCTTGCACATACTCGCGCGTGAGTTCCTTGAACGGGAGGAAGCCGTGGCGTTCCGCGCCGTAGTCAACGAATACCGCTTCAAGCGAAGGCTCGACGCGGGTGACTTTGGCTTTATAGATATTGCTTTTACGCTGCTCCTGGCCGGCGTGTTCGATATCGAGGTCGACGAGCTTTTGTCCGTCGACGATGGCAACGCGCAGCTCTTCTGCCTGCGTTGCGTTGAATAACATGCGTTTCATGATTCTGCTTTCTCGCGCAACTTCAGCGTGAGGCAGGGGCAAAGACGAACCCGGCGTGTCATGCACGCGGAGCGTGCAGACAGAGGCAAATGACAGCGTTTTAGTTGGCTAGGTGCAACGGTAAAGACGACGTGCTGCACCACGCGAGGTTGGTAAACCCGGCGTTATCGAATGTCGATGTTGGTGGAGTTCTGTTGTCATCTTGCGGTGCGTGCCAAAAAATCTGCGCTGCTGTTTTTATGTCGACGCGCTCAGCGTTGAGCACGTCTGACTGCCTTGTTGCCTTCGGTCAGAGTTGGCGGGTCAATAACGAGACCACCAAAACGACCATCTGTTCATCTTCACGCCACCCGGTGCTGCTGTCCGCTTCGCGGACGGTGCGCGCAAATCGTTTAGTATCGCTACTTGTTTGGGTCAGGGCCTTGAGACCGGATGGTGAAGGACCGTGCCGACGGTGAGCAAAAACGACCGCCCGTTTTCCGTTTTGAACGGCATCCCGACCAGCGCTGGCAGTAGGTTTTTCAACTGCGCGGGAAAGCGGGCTATCCGAACTAAACGGTGATTTTTCGGGAGTGCAGATCCAGCGATTTGCGCAGACGATATTCACGAACATTGCAAATATTGTGTCGACGCCAAGCCGGTGGAAACAACAGACTCGCTTCAAAATCAACGAGATAAAAGTATATCCTAAGATGACACCTGCGGGTAACAAATCACTTCCCGGCAGCAAAGCGGCGATGCCTGACGGGCCATTTGCGGCGGCCAGCATGGTGGTGATCGACGAGTCATCTATCGGCCAGCGGCTGGACAATTTTTTAGTGTCACTGCTAAAAGGAGTGCCAAGGAGCCACGTCTATCGCATCGTGCGATCAGGTGAGGTGCGGGTGAACAAGGGCCGCGTGTCGGCAGATTATCGTTTGGTTGAAGGCGATATGGTGCGGGTGCCGCCGGTCAAAACAGCAGAAAAAAAGCCAAACCCTAGCATGGGAGCGGCTTCGCAGGCATTTTCGTCCGGAAAGGCTCACCCCGCCTTGAGTTTGTTATTTGAAGATGATGCGCTGCTGGCGATCAACAAACCCGCCGGGTTGGCGGTGCATGGCGGTAGTGGCATCAGTTTCGGCGTGATCGAGGCGCTGCGTGCATTGCGTCCGGACGCAAAATTTCTTGAATTAGTGCATCGCATTGATCGTGAGACTTCAGGGGTGCTGCTGATTGCCAAGAAGCGCAGCGCGCTGACGGCGTTGCACGCAATGTTGAGGCGTGACACTGAAGATCGCATCGAGAAGCACTATTCGGCGTTGGTGAAAGGCACCTGGCCGGATGAGCGGCGGCATGTTCGCGTGAAGCTCGCCAAATACGTCACTGCAGCCGGCGAGCGCCGCGTGTCGGTCGATGAGGACGATGGCCAGGAGTCGCACACGATCGTCACGCGAAAACAAATATTGCCTGGTGCCACGTTGCTCGATTGTGAAATCAGGACTGGGCGCACGCATCAAATCCGGGTACACCTCGCACATCTCGGTTTCCCGATTATCGGCGACGACAAGTACGGTGATTTTGTGCTTAACAAATATATGGCCGCAGCAAAACACGGGGGCTTGAAGCGTATGTTCCTGCACGCCCGGCTGATGGCGTTTTCGCACCCCATCAGCGGTGAGAAGCTCGTTATTGAAGCGCCGTTGTCGGCCGACTTGGTGCGCTATCTCGCGCATATCCGCAATCGATGACCCTGTGATGCAACCCATGCCGCAGCGACAATTCGATCTGATCGTCTTCGATTGGGACGGCACCATCATGGATTCCACCGGATTGATCAGCGAGTGTATTCAGTTGGCGGCACGCGACAGAGGGTTGTCGATCCCATCCATTGAAGCGGCAAAATCGATCATCGGACTGGGGATTCACGAATCCACGCAGCGGCTTTTTCCGGATATTGATCATGCTGCGCAGACAGCATTCGCACTGGCTTACCGGCGTCATTTTGTGCCTCGCGATCATGAGGCGCCGCTTTACGGCGGCATCCGAGAATTGCTTGTCGCCCTAGACCGACCGACGCGATTTTTGGCGGTTGCGACCGGTAAACCGCGCGTTGGTCTCGAGCGCGCTTTCGCATACACGGGACTCAAGTCGGCATTTCATTTTTCGCGCTGTGCTGATGAAGGATTCGCAAAACCGCATCCCGACATGTTGTGCAAGTTGATGGACTTCACCGGCGTGCCGCCGACGCGCACCCTGATGATTGGTGACACCACCCATGATCTTGACCTCGCACAAAACGCTGGTGTGGCGGCGGTGGCGGTTACTTACGGCGCGCATCCCGCGCCGTTGCTGGCATCACGATCGCAGCTTGCGTTGGTCAATACCGTAAGTGAGTTGGCGGCATGGCTAAGCCAGAACGGGTAATTTGCCGCGTTGATCAACTCGCTGATGGGGGCGCCGCTGTGCGGTTCGAGGCCAAGTTTTCTGCGCTTGATCGAGACCTCCCCTGTTTCGCGATCTCCTACGGCGGTGCTGTCTACGCATACGTCAATTCCTGTCCGCATCGGGGCACTGAATTGGACTGGCAACCGGGGGAGGTGTTTGAAGAAACTGGCTTATACTTGGTTTGCGCCACCCACGGAGCACTCTTCGAACCTGACAGTGGATTGTGTGTGGGCGGCCCATGTCACGGCGCGCATTTACGCGCGCTGCCGGTCAAAGTAGTGGGCAATGAGGTTGTGCTGACTGACGACAGCACGAATGGCGATTCCGTTAACCAAAAACATGAGTCATGAATCGCTTCAAATGATAAAAATACGCATTTATGTCGTCTATGCATGATGCAAAAAAGATGCCGATTGACAGAGTTGATATCGAGATGCCTCGTGCTGACAGCGCATCTGTCGGTCCGCTAACGCCGGTGCATCAAGGCACTGACGGGTTGCCGCCACTCGTGACGCACAGCGCGAGCGTGCGCTTGCGATTTATTGTCGTCTTTGCTGCGATAGCGCTTGCAGTCGTGCTGATCATGGGCGTGATCGGTGCGGCAATCATTGGGGATTCAGGGCTATCGCCGGAAATCGTGACAAGCATGCGCCACGCGTTTTTAATGTGGGGTTCCGGCCTGATTGTGGTCGCGGGGTTGTTGGGTCTGGTGTTTGCACGGCAGGTCAGCAAACTGCTTCAGCACCTGACGGCAGAATTAGGTCGTGAGGGTTTTCGTGACCTCACAGATGTATCGACTTATCGCGCATCTCAAACGACATTATCACCACTAAACGAATCGCTCAACGCCATCGTCAACACTTCTCCGTTGGCCATTTACTCGCTGACACCAGTTGGCATCGTCACACTCTGGAACCCTGCAGCCGAGAAAATATTTGGCCTGAAAGAATCATCCGTGCTCGGCAGGCCATCGCCGATCTGGGAAACGTCGCAGGCGGTTGCGGCTGATCTCAGGAAACGCGTGTTGCTCGGCGAAACAATTCATAACGTCGAAGTCAGCTGGGTGGGTGCTGACAATTACCCTCGCGAAATCAGTTTGTCAGCCGCGCCATTGCGTGGCACCGAGAATGCGGTCGTTGGTATCTTAGTGACGGCATCCGACATCACCGATGCCAAACGTACTACACGGGCACTGGATCAACAGTTGCGCTTTACGCGTGAACTCCTTGAAGCTATTCCGTCGCCGATTTTTTATAAGGGTGCCGATGGGCTATATATGGGCTTCAATCGCGCGTGGGAAACATTTTTCTGTAAGCGTCGCGAGGATTGGATTGGCAAAAGCCCTGCAGAGTTGTTGTCGCCGGAACATGCAAATTCGGCGGTTTTGGAAGACGCAAAACTGCTGGTCGATGGCAAGACAATCGTCGCCGAGGACTTCATTCAAGATGGCAGAGGCAACGATCGCGACATCATCCGGCACATCAGCCGCCTTTCCAACGCCGATGGCAGTCCGGCCGGCATTATTGGGGTACTTACGGATTTCACTGATTTCAAACAAGTGACGCAGGCGCTTGAGGCATCAGAAGGTCGTTTCAAAGCGTTGACCGAGAGTGCCATGGATATTGTGACGGTGCTTGACGCAAACGGCTTGATTACTTATCAGAGTCCTTCGGTCACACATCTTCTTGGCCACGATCCCCGCGACATGATCGGCATGAGCCAGTTCAATCTCGTTCACAGAGACGACGTTGAACCCATGCGGGGCATGTTTCGTGAGTTGATCGTCAAAGGTGAAATGCCGCGGCCGATCGAGTTTCGTGTCATGAATAAATCCGGCGCGTGGCGTACGCTGGAGTCCATCGGCAAGAATTGCCTCAATGTTCCAGAGGTGCGTGGCATTATCGTCAACACCCGCGATGTGACTGATCGCAAGGCGATACAGCAGCGGATCCAGCATCTGGCGTATCACGATGCGCTGACCGAACTGCCCAATAGATCGTTGATGCAGGATCGGATCTCGCAGGCGATTGGTCGCGCAGCACGCTCCACAAAGCGATTCGCGGTGATGTATATCGATATTGATAACTTCAAGAATATCAATGACACGCTTGGCCATGATGTAGGTGACGAATTGCTTCGCCAGGTCGCGAAACGTCTCAACGCGTCGGTGCGTATCCACGACACCATTGCGCGCCAGGGCGGAGATGAATTCATCGTGCTGCTGGACCGTCTGGAGGGGCATCAGGGTGCGACCCGCGTCGCGCAAAAAATACTCGATGCGCTCAGAGCTGCCTTTACTGTGGGCGACACCAATCAACATGTATCCGGTTCAATCGGGATCGCGTTGTTTCCCGATGACGGGCATGACGCACCGACGTTGCTGAAGAACGCCGATACCGCAATGTTCCACAGCAAAGGTCTGGGTAAAAATACCTATCAGTTTTTCACGCCACAGATGAACATCGCCGTGAAGCGGCGCGCGGCGATGGAGTCGAACCTTCGTGCAGCCGTGAAGAATGGTGATTTTACGTTGGTTTATCAGCCGCAAATTGATTTGATTTCCGGCGAAATCGTTGCATTGGAAGCGCTTGTGCGTTGGGTGTCTGAGCAGAGCGGCACCATCATGCCAAGCGAATTTATCCCGCTCGCAGAAGAAACCGGCTTGATCAACGAAATCGGCCAATGGGTACTTCGGCAAGCCTGCATGCAAGCAAAGAAGTGGCTGGATGCCGGCATGCCCAGACGGCGTATTGCAGTGAATTTATCCGCACGCCAATTGGCCGACAAACGCTTTGTGGAGACACTGGCAAATATACTGGATGAAACGAAACTCGATCCCGCGCTGCTCGAACTGGAAATAACCGAGAGTCAGGTGATGCGACAGGGTGAAGGCAGCGTGTCGAGGCTCAATGAAATTGCCAGTATGGGCATTCAACTGGCAATTGATGACTTTGGCATTGGCTATTCGAGTCTCTCGTACCTTAAACGTTTGCCGATCAGCAAGTTGAAAATCGATCAGAGTTTTGTGCGTGACATCACCATAGACCCGAATGACACCGCAATAGTGGTGGCAATCATCAGCATGGCCAAGAGTCTTGATCTGGATGTTATCGCCGAAGGAATCGAGACGGCAGGGCAGCTTGCCGTACTGCGCGCAAAAGGTTGCAGCGTAGGTCAAGGCTTTTACTTTAGTGTGCCGATGTCTGCCGACGACCTGGCACCACTGCTTGCGCGGGCCTCTGTTTTTGACCATTTGCGCACGGCAGCATCGGCCTGACTCTCAGCGTTCACGACAGCCCACAAAGGCATCGCGGAAGGGCATCTTGGCTAAGCGGGCGCCGCGAGAAACAGGAACAGTGTTGGCAGCTTTTCCAGCGTGAGCGCCTTTTTCTTCCATTCGACGATGCGCATCGTTCGTACCAATTCGCGGTCGCCGGTAAGGTCGCGGGCTACGCAGAGGCGGGTGGTTGCCCCAAGCGTCGAGAGCAGGTCAGCGACCAACGCCTGATTACGGTAGGGTGTTTCAATAAATAGTTGCGTCATGTTGCGTTGCCGCGATTCTTTTTCCAGCGCAGAAATTGCCTTGATCCGATCAAGCTTGTCTTGCGGCAGATAACCATGAAATGCAAACGCCTGACCGTTCAAACCGGATGCCATGAGACCGAGCAAAATCGACGAAGGGCCGACCAGCGGCACGACGGCGATTTTGTGTTGATGCGCTAGAGCAACGACGAGAGCACCCGGGTCGGCGATTCCTGGCGCGCCTGCTTCCGACACCAGCCCGACATCCTGTCCGGCAATAAGCGGTGCGATCAAATTGCTTATTGCGTTTGCTGGAGTTTGACTGTTCAATTCGACGATCGATACGTCGAGTAGCGGCCTCTCGATACCAAGCTGTTTGAGAAATGCCCGGGCAGTCTTGGCGTTTTCGGCAACGAAATGATTGAGCCTGAGTGCAGTTGCAATGACTGATGCAGGCAATATTTGCGTCGGCGTAAAACCATCCGAGAGATTGGTTGGAATCAGGTATAGCGTGCCGGTTTTCATGCCAGCACCTGAACGTCTTCCGCTTTCAGCATATCGATCAAAGCAATCAGCGGCAGACCAATGAGCGCGGTTGGGTCATCGCTTTGCATCGACGCGATGAGTGCAATTCCCAATGCCTCAGCTTTGGCGCTTCCTGCACAGTCAAGCGCATTTTCGCGATCCAGATAATTTTCCACTTCGCGTGGCGAAAACTCGCGAAAGCGCACTGTCGTTGCCACAATCCGGCTCTGGATGTGGCCCGAGGTGGTATTCAATAGCGCAATGCCGCTGTGAAAGATAAGTGTTTGCCCGCACATTTGTTGAAGTTGCCGGGCGGCATTTTGTCTCGTTAGCGGTTTTCCAATCGCAATGCCGTTTTGATCAGCGACCTGATCCGCACCGATCACGAGCGCATCGGGAAATTCTTCTTTCAGGCTTTGTGCTTTGGCAACTGCCAGCCTTAGCGCAGTCGCGGCGGGCAATTCACCGTCCAGCGGCGCTTCGTTCGCGTCAGGAACGACGCTTGCAAAGTCGAGTCCGAGCCTCGCCAACAATTGTGCCCGGTACGGTGATGTTGAGCCCAGGATTATTTTTTTCTTCAAAATCAATGACTTTTTGACATTTTCGCAACAAAATCATATCATGTGAAGCTATTAAATTAATGCGTTGCACATGATAGAGACCATCAACATCGAGCGTTTCACGCGTTTTAAGCAGTGCGTTCAAGGAAAGCTTCTACCGTTCGATTTGCCGAACTTGGCTGAATATCTCGCCGGTGAAGATGGTGAAATCCACTTTTCATTGACCGGTAACTTGGCCGTTGATTTGACCGGTAGCCAAGAAAGGCGAGTTAAGTGTATAATTTATGGTTGGTTTTTGCTCTCTGATCCGGTGACACTGGCTGCTGTCCGGCACACGCTTGATATCAGCAGTTCGCTTATTTTGGTCAAAGACGAGTCAGAACTGCCGCCGTTGGAGATGGAATCCGAAAGTGAGGATTACATCGTCTGCGGCGCAAACATGCAAGTGGCGGCGCGGGTCGAAGAAGAAATTCTGCTTAGTTTGCCAGTGCATTCGGTTAAACCCGGCAAGATGACCAATCAGCATGACGGCGCTCGAAGCAAATTGGCAAAGATGCCTATATTGTCAAAGGTGCCCTTGACTGAGAGCAAGAAAATTTCCCCCTTCGCCAAATTGGCGGAGTTGAAGAAGAAGTAATCAGTTTTAAATGTTGAGATTTTGATTAAGGAGAAACATCATGGCAGTCCAACAAAACAAAAAGTCACCTTCCAAGCGCGGCATGCACCGGGCGCACGACTTTTTGACCAACCCGGCTCTTGCAATAGAGCCAACCACCGGTGAAGCACATCTGCGCCACCACATTAGCCCGTCCGGCTACTACCGTGGCCGCAAAGTCATCAAGACCAAAGCTGACGAATAATCGGATCAACAAAAAAATAGCTGTGTGTATAGGTGGCTGACGCACGCTGCCAGGCAGAATTGGCGAGGTTCTTTTTCTGTGGGTTGCCATACCCCCAGTTTCAATCGCACACTATTTTTTTGTGGTCAGCTACACGCGACTCAGCGACAACAAAATTAAACTGCACGGGTAAATCGCAAGAGGCGACAGACCCAATACAATGCAGACAATGATCGCAATCGACGCGATGGGCGGTGACCACGGCCCATCGATTACCATTCCAGCTGCATTGCAATTCCTCGCCGGATCTATTGACCGGCGGGTGATCCTCGTTGGCAAGCCAGATGCGATTGAAGTCGAGCTAAAAAAAGCTGGTGCTGGCAGTGCGTTCATTCCAGACTCTTCGCGCCTGCGAATTGTAGAAGCGTCCGATGTGGTGGGGATGGATGAAGATATTCGTTCCGCCATCCGCAACAAAAAAAACTCATCTATGCGCATTGCAATTGACCTCGTCAAATCAGGTGAGGCAAATGCATGCGTATCTGCGGGCAATACGGGTGCGCTGATGGGGACGGCCAAATTTGTGCTCAAAACGTTGCCAGGCATTGACCGGCCCGCCATCTGTGCAGCATTACCAACGCGACACGGTGTTGTTTATGCGCTTGATTTAGGTGCAAACGCCGCCTGTACACCACAGCACTTGCTGCAATTTGCCATCATGGGGGCCATGCTTTGCACCGCGGTCGAGGGCAAGAAAAACCCCAGCGTCGGCTTGTTGAACATTGGCTCCG
>JAYURJ010000143.1:0-11952 GCA_043756275.1 Betaproteobacteria bacterium
AAAGGTGAAGTGGTCTCATCAACCTTCGACGAACCCGCCACCCGCCACGTGCAGGTTGCCGAAATGGTGATCGAAAAGGCCAAGCGTCTGGTCGAGCACAAAAAGGATGTGGTGATTTTGCTCGACTCCATTACCCGTCTGGCACGCGCTTACAACACCGTGGTCCCGGCTTCCGGTAAGGTGTTGACCGGCGGTGTAGACGCAAATGCCTTGCAGCGGCCGAAACGCTTCTTTGGTGCCGCCCGCAATATCGAAGAAGGCGGATCACTGACCATCATTGCAACCGCTCTGATCGATACCGGCAGCCGTATGGACGATGTGATTTACGAAGAATTCAAGGGTACCGGCAACATGGAAGTACACCTTGACCGCCGTGCCGCTGAAAAACGTGTTTACCCGGCAATCAACGTGAACCGCTCTGGCACCCGTAAAGAAGAACTACTCATCAAACCTGAATTACTGCAAAAGGTTTGGGTGCTGCGCAAAATGATGTACAGCATGGATGAACTCGAAGCGACCGAGTTTTTAGTGGATAAACTCAAAGCTACGAAGAACAACGCGGAGTTTTTCGATTCGATGAAAAAGAGCTGAGCTTCGACACGTACGTCAGTTTCAATATGACTCTGGAACTCAAAACTCCCGCTTCGCGCTTCGGGTCGCATCCCCGCAAGCGGGGTCCCTGCTCCGCCGTCCGCCGCTCGCAGTTCTTCGACTCCATGAAAAAAAGCTGAGAATCACCCTAATTTGCGGCCAGGCATACCGCGCTTCCTCGCAAACCCGCGCGTTGCCTTATGGGCCGAAATCCGTCATAATCATTGGTTCTTCAAACACTTGTCTGCATAGAGGTAGCTTTAGTGGCCACCCTTTACGGAAAGAAAGGCAAAACAGCATGAAACCGAATACCCACCCCGAATACCACGAAGTCATTTTTTTTGACTCGTCATGTGATTTCAAATTCCTGACCCGCTCGACCGTCGAGACCAAGGGTAAGGAAAAAATGAAATGGACCGATGGCAAGGAATATCCGATGATCCGTATCGAGATTTCGTCCGAGTCACATCCGTTTTATACCGGCAAGCACAAGATCATGGATACGGCCGGTCGTATCGACAAGTTCAAACAGCGCTACACGCGCTCTGCAGAAAAGCCCGTCGTGGCGGCACCAGTACCAGCGCCCAAGACAAAGGCATCTGCCAGCAAAGCAAAATAGTCTGATCAGCAATCAGCACAAACAAAAAGGCGGCTTTGGCTGCCTTTTTTGTTTTCGTTTCGTTTTCGTTCTGCGCGTTCAGCCATGCCAGCCAGCGGCGTAAAATGATGTTGCCAATCCATGAATGTCCACAACTTAGGGTTTCCGCGATGTCATTTGTTTGCTTCGAGTCAGGTGTACGTTGATCAGTCATTGTTGCTGCCCTGCCGATATCAATGCAGTCATGATCAAGCGATCCCTTACCGCGTCCGCCATATGAAGCCTACGTCCGACACGGCTGGCCAAAAATTGAGCGGTCGCCTTTCAGATACTTTTTCGACAACGATGCGCCAGCCGATTATTTTTGACGGCAACTCGACGCCCGTCAAAACAGCACTTTTCATCATTATCTGTGCCGCATGGATGTTGCCGGGCCTGATCGGCCACGATCCCTGGAAAACGGAAGCGACCACTTTCGGCATCATTTACGCGATGCTGCAAGACGGCAATTGGCTGGTGCCAACCGTTGCGGGGATACCGAACCACGATTACCCACCGCTTTATTACTGGGTCGCCACTATCACGGCAAAAATTTTCTCACCACTACTGCCGCTTCACGATGGCGCGCGACTCGCGACGGGCCTGTTTATCGCGATTACACTTATCTACGCGCACAAAACCGCGAAGCGCTTGTTCGATGAACGTGCTGGTCGTATTAGCGTCTTGTTGCTGATCGGCTCGCTGGGGATCTTTCTGCGCGGTCACGAAATGAACCCCGAACTCGCCGGGCTCGCAGGCATGGCGATTGCATTTTACGGAATGACACGCATCCGCTCTGAGACCATCAAGGGTGGCATTACCACCGGGGTCGGTACCGGCATCGTGGCGATGTCCATTGGAATTATTCCTGCATTGGCGATTCCATTTATCACCATCGTGCTGGTGTGGGTGCTGGGCGAATGGAGCAATCGGCTCTTTCAACGCGGTGTCGGTGTCGCCCTGCTGGTGTCGCTACCTTTCATGCTGCTATACCCACTCGCTCTTTTGCTGCAAGGCACGATTGCGCCGCTGATGTGGACTGATGCAATTCTCGGCGCACCACTGCTGGATGCGAGTACGCAAGGCGCAATTGACCCGATCTACTTTATTCGCCGTTTGGCCTGGTACGGCTTGCCCGCGCTCCCGTTCGCGGTCTGGCTGTGGTGGCGGGATCGCAAAAAAATGCGTGAACGTTTTGAACTCGCATTGCCCTTTGTCGGTTTTCTCGTGCTGCTTTTTTGGCTGTCGTTTTTCCGTGAAGCGAACGATGCGGTGGGTCCTGCGTTGTTGTTGCCGCTGGCGTTGGCAGGCGCATGCGTACTGGATCGATTGCCGCGCAGCTTCGCGAGTTTTATGGATTGGTTCAGCCTGCTGTTTTTTGGCCTGGTGGCAATCACCATCTGGCTGTACTGGACGGCGGCAGTTACTGGCTTGCCCGCGGCGGCGGCACGCGTCACGGCGCGCCTGTTTCCCGGCTTCGCATTTTCCTTTGGTTGGGCATCATTTTGTTTTGCGTTTGCGCTCACCCTCGTGTGGGCTTATGCGCTCATCAATGCGCATCGCAACAACCGGCGGGCCGTGGTCAACTGGGCGGCAGGCATCACGCTGATCTGGATGCTGGGGAACGTTCTCGCGCTGGAAGCCGTGAACCACGTACAAAGTTATCGCGCCACCGCCATGCTGATCGATGCCCAAATACCGGCAACGCGGTCCTGTATTGCAGCAGCCAATGTCGGCGACCCACAACGCGCGATGCTCGATTATTTTGCGCGGCTGCGCGTTGTGCCTATAGAAAAAACATCGTCGGCGGGCTGCGATTGGCTGCTCACGCAAGGCACAAAGGAAAGCACGCCGGTCGTGGAAACCAAATGGCAACTCGTCTGGGAGGGTGCACGCGCCGGTGATAACGTAGAACGATTGCGTTTATACAAACGCGGATCACCCTAAGCCCTAGCCAAGCCGCCGCTCAATCAACTCGATCCAGTGCAGAATCGGCGTGCCCGAGCTGGCGTGCAAGCCGCTCTCGATATGCGCCATGCAACCGATATTGGCCGTGGCGATGATGTCAGGACTTCCGGATTCGAGCGCTTCTACTTTATTAGCCAGCAACTGCTGCGATAGCTCGGATTGCAATATTGAATATGTACCTGCCGACCCGCAACACAGGTGCGCGTCCGGCACATGGGTCAATTCAAATCCGGCATCGCGCAGCAAACTCTCCACCACACCGCGAATTTTCAAACCATGCTGCAGGCTGCATGGCGAATGGAAGGCGAGTTTCTGTTTGGTCACTTCTGCATCCAGCGGAACAACTTCAGCCTTTGATTTCAGCAGCGCCGACAGGCCTGTCCGTTCCTGCTCGATCACCTGACTCACATCGCGATACAGGCTGCTCACGCGCGCCGCTTTTTCGGCATAGCCAACATCATTGCGCAACAGATGGCCATATTCAGCAACCATCGTGCCGCAGCCCGATGCCGTCACTACGATGGCCTCAGCGCCCTCCTCAATGGCCGGCCACCATGCATCGATATTGCGCTTCACATACGCATGCGCCTCGTGCGCGTCGTTCAGGTGATGTGGAATCGCGCCACAGCAGCCCGCCTTATCTGCTTTGATAAGTGAGATGCCAAGCTTATCCAGCAGACGTGCGGTGGCGTAATTAATCGACGGTGCCATCGCTGGCTGAACACAGCCGTCCAGCACCAGCATCTTGCGCGTGTGCACCGGGACGGGCCAGATGCCTTCGTCGCGTTTGGACGTGACGTATTTGCCGATGCCACCCGGCAGCAACGCTTTAACCACGCGCCCAATGCCAAGGCCTACCGTAAACAATGCAGTCTTGGGCAACGTGTTCTTCAACACTGAACGCTTAAGCTGATCCAGCGTTCCGCGCGGCACTTTTTTCTCGACCACCTCGCGTCCGATATCGGCCAGACGACCATATTGCACGCCTGACGGACAGGTGGTTTCGCAGGCGCGGCATGTCAAACACCGATCCAGATGAAACTGGGTTTTCGCGGTGACGACGTTGCCCTCGAGCATTTCCTTCATGAGATAAATGCGGCCGCGCGGGCTATCGAGCTCGTCCCCGGTGAGTTGATAGGTTGGGCAGGTGGCAAGACAAAATCCGCAATGCACACATTTGCGCAGAATCGCATCGGCCTCGATGCCCTCGGGAGTGTTTTTTATCCAGTCGGCCAGATTAGTTTGCATTTTTATGTGTCATCTAAAAATTATCCATGCGCCCGCGATTGAGAATATTTTCCGGATCGAATGCTGCTTTCAAATCACGATGGATACTCAACAGCGCAGGCGCCAGCGGATTAAATACGCCGACCGATTTATCACCGTTGCGAAACAGCGTCACGTGGCCCCCTGCCGCCGCCATTTTTGCCCGCAGCATCAATACATCGGCGACACCACGATGCCAGCGCAACCCGCCGCCCCACTCGATCCACTGCGGCATGCCAAGCGACAGCGGCGGCGTTGTTGGCGGCACCGACACGCGCCAGAGTGGCTCGGGCGATTGAAAAAAAGCCTCCTGTTGGTCACGCAACACGCGCCAGAATTTCAACGCAACATCATCAGCCACGATCTCGCCACCAAGTTTCAATCGCGCCGCCTTGACCCCCGCCGCTGCGCCGGAGAGCCGCAACATCGCCACGCCGTCATGCCAGGAGGTTGCTGAAATCGGCAGCGGTTTGCCCGCCCACTCATTGAATTGGCGGATCGCGGTTGCCTCGTCGAGCGCGTAGCGCAACGTGACATTTTCTACCGGTTTCGGCAGCACCTTGAACGACAGATCCAGCAGCACGCCCAGCGTTCCCATCGCAGCCGTCATCAGACGTGACACGTCATAACCCGCAACGTTTTTGATCACCCGTCCGCCAAACCGCAGATCGTCGCCTTTGCCGTCGATGATGCGTGCGCCAAGAACGAAATCGCGTACCGCACCCGTATAGGGGCGACGCGGCCCCGACAGGCCGGCAGCGACCGTACCGCCGATCGTGCTGCCGTCAGAAAAGTGCGGCGGCTCAAACGGCAGCATCTGCGAAGCGCCATCCATCACCGACTCGATTTCCGCGAGCGTCGTGCCCGCACGTACCGTCAACACCAACTCTTTGGGCTCGTATTCAATAATGCCGGTGTAGGGGCGAACGTCCAGCGGCTCGCCCACAACTGCGCCGCCATAAAAATTTTTCGTATTGCCGCCATGAATGGCCAGTGGTGTTTTACTCGCCAGGGCAAGCGTTACGCGCTCGCTAATAAAAGAAGCATCCATTTTCTCGTCTCGTCAACATCCGGGAATGTCGGCACGCGGGATTTTCCCGCCGCCAATTGCGCGTCGCACGCCACGTAGCGAAAACACACTAAACACTAGCACTGGCGAGCCTTTACGCGGCTTTTTGCCCCAAACTCCGCACCCAGAGCCGACCTTCATGTTAAAATCTCGGTATGTCTGCATGCGCCAACTGCCCGCCATGCACACGCATACGGCCATACTCGGCGCAACGGTTCAGCGTTGGAATGGCCTTGCCGGGATTGAGCAACATGGCAGGATCAAAGGCGCGCTTCACGGCAAAAAACATTTCGCGCTCGGTATCCGTGAACTGGCTGCACATCTGGTTTACCTTTTCGATGCCAACGCCGTGCTCGCCGGTGATGGTGCCGCCATGCTTGATACAAAGCTCAAGAATATCGGCCGCAAATTGTTCGGTACGATCAAGCTCGCCCGGTACGTTGGCATCGAACAGAATCAACGGATGCAGATTGCCGTCGCCCGCGTGAAACACATTGGCGCAACGCAGTTGGTAGTGAATGGAAAGCTCGGCGGTGCGTTTCAACACCAGTGCCAGTGCACGTCTTGGGATTGAACCATCGATGCAATAGTAGTCCGGCGATATCCGGCCCACGGCAGGAAACGCGGCTTTACGTCCCGACCAAAATTTAAGCCGCTCGATCTCATTTTGAGACACGCGACAAGCGGTTGCACCGGAGGCTCTCAACACCGCTTCCATTTTGGCGATTTCTTCTTCCACATCTTCGGGCGTGCCATCGGATTCGCACAACAGAATCGCCTCGGCATCAAGATCGTAACCGGCGTGCACAAAATCTTCGACCGCAGCATTGGCCAGCTTGTCCATCATTTCAAGGCCTGCGGGCACAATGCCTGCGCCGATGATGTTGGCGACGGCATCCCCCGCCTTTTCGATGTCATCAAAACTCGCCATCACCACCCGTGCCAACTGCGGCTTTGGCACCAGCTTCACGGTAACTTCAGTCGTCACGCCGAGCATACCTTCGGAGCCCGTCATCAACGCGAGCAAGTCGTAGCCCGGCGCATCGAGCGCATCGGAGCCGATGGTGGCTCTCGTGCCCTCGATGGTGACCACTTCAATTTTTTGTACGTTGTGCACCGTGAGACCGTATTTCAGGCAATGCACGCCCCCTGCATTTTCGGCCACGTTTCCGCCGATCGAACAAGCAATCTGTGACGAAGGATCTGGCGCATAGTAAAGGCCAAGCGGTGCAACTTCTTCTGAAATTTTCAGGTTGCGTACACCCGGCTGCACCCGCGCCGTGCGCGCCAACGGATCGACGTTGACAATGCGATTGAATTTTGCCAGCGACAATAGAATGCCGTCACCCAGCGGCGTGGCACCACCCGACAGCCCCGTTCCGGAGCCACGCGCCACCACCTTGGTGCCGGTTTCATGTGCGAGTGCAAGTATGCGTTGCACTTCTTCAACTGACTGCGGCAGCACCACCAGCATCGGCAATTGACGGTACGCTGAGAGTCCGTCGCATTCGTAGGGCTTCATCGCCTCCGCATCAGTCAGCAGTGCGTGCGCGGGCAAAATTGCGCGCAACTTTGCGATCAATGGGTTGCGGGAGTCCGGGAAGGTGACTGGTAACGTTGCCAAGGTGGATGTCATTGAGCTAGTGTTTGGAAAAGAACATTATCAATCTATGATAGGCGAAGTCGCTGTCACAGACTTGACGATCATCCAACAGTGGCTTTTACCCAAACCGCGATAATCGTCCACAGCGTTATCCACCTTGGCGTTGAACACCATTTGTTGAAAGCGGCCGCATGACTGAAACCGCAACAATATTGCTGTGGGCACTGGCGGGCCTGCTGGTGATTGTCGGCCTCGCCGGCACGATCCTGCCCGCTTTGCCCGGCGTGCCATTGGTGTTTACGGGCTTGCTGGTCGCGGCGTGGATAGGGGACTTCCAGAAAATCGGCTGGCCGACGCTCTCGGTACTGGCGCTGCTGACGGCGCTGGCAATCGCTGCCGACGTGGTCGCGACGTTATTGGGCGCGAAACGTGCCGGGGCGTCAAAGCTGGCACTGCTTGGTGCGGCCATCGGCAGCATCGTCGGCTTGTTTTTCGGCTTGATCGGGATATTTGTATTCCCGTTTATCGGTGCCATCGCAGGTGAACTCATTGCGCGACAACGATTGGGGCAGGCCGCAAAGGTTGGCTTTGCGACGTGGCTAGGCTTGCTCATTGGCGCACTCGCCAAATTGTCGCTGGCGATCACCATGATCGGTGTATTCGTGATCGCTTATTTTATGTAGGCCTGCAGCTAGCGAGAAAACCAATTCAAAGTACCCGCACCAAATTCGCAACCGCCAGTGCGGCCAGCAAGAACATAGTGCCCGCCGTGCCCGCAACGCGACCACGCGACGCGCCGCTTGAGCCATAAAGGCCGCTGGCATGGGCGACCCGGGCAACTAAAAATGCAACGCCGAACAGATGCAGCATCGCGACCGAGCCATGATTAAGCTCGAAGACAGCGAGCATCACAAGAAAGATCGGCACGCATTCAGTCGCGTTGCCGTGCACACGAATGGCTTGTTGCAGATCGCGATTGCCGCCATCACCCAAGCCAATTTTCAGACTGCGCCGCAACTTGATGACGGTCAGCATCAGGATCACGAACAGTAGCGCAAACAGTGCGGCATAAACTGCGGTGACAGGAACGAGAGGTATTTGCATGTCAGGTCACAGCTAGTTGTTGATTCGCCGCTTCGAGTCGCCCCACCAGCGTTTCCAGAAATTTTCGATCAAACAAACGGCGACAATCGGTGGTCGCGATATTCAAATCCTGCGCGCGGACTTTCATCACGATGCAATCGGTGGCGGAGGCCACGGTGGCCGAACGCGGCGCATCGCGCTTGGCGAGATAGGACATTTCACCAAAACAATCGCCAACCCCCAACACATTGAGCAGCCGTTTGCCGCGCGTGACCCTCACGGTGCCGGTGACGAGCAGAAAAAACGAATCGCCGACATCGCCCTCCCTGATGAATATCGTTTCGGCCGGGAACGAGCGCCACTTGCTGATCTTCAACACTTCCCACAATTCGTTTTCAGGGAAATCGCGGAAGAACGCCAAAGTCTTGAGCAGGCTGAACTGCTCCGTATCGGATACCTCGCCTTTGGTTTGCTGCGGGGAGTGCTCGGACTCCCAAATACCAGCCAGATCCCGGCCGAATTCCTCCCACGATTGGTAGCGCGCCATCAGATCCTTGGCGATAGCCCGGTTGACAATATCTTCAACCGAAGCAGGAATGCCTTCACGAAAGGAAGACGCCGGTTCCGGCTCATGATTGACAATCTGGTAATGCAGGCTCGCGGAATTGGAAGCTTCGAACGGCGTGCGTCCGGCGAGCATCATGTACATCACCATGCCGACGGCGTAGATGTCCGACTGTACGGTGGCCTTCGCGCCGGTAATGATTTCTGGTGCCATGTAGAGCGGCGAGCCAACCGCAGCGACTTGCGTACGATCAGAGACGACATGCAGTGCTGCACCAAAATCGGCGACCTTAATGTCGGTGCCTGACTTGTGCAGAATATTGCCGGGCTTCACATCGCGATGGATCAGGCCTTCGGTGTTGGCAAACGCAAGCGCGCGCACGCATTTGAAAATAATTTCCGCTACTTCCGGAATACCGAGCAAGTTTTCCGGCTTGCAGAATTTTTCCAGCGTGCCACCTTCAACGTATTCCATCACGATGTAGCTCATCTCCTCTTCGACGACGGCATCATAGATCGAGACGATGTGCGGATGCTGCATCTTTCCGGCGAGCGAGGCCTCGTTGAGAAACATGCGCCGGTACAGCTCGCCATCGACCGCATCTTTCAACACTTCAGGAAACATCACCTTGATAGCGACGCTGCGATGCTTGAACGTGTCCTCGGCAAGATAGACGGCACCCGTTGCGCCCTTGCCCAGCTCGCTGATGACCCGATACTTGCCGATGTTTTCTGGAATTTTCATGCCGCCCTCAACCCCCATTGTCTTATGGAACGATTATCCGCGTGTGTCGAAAACCGCGTCAAGCATACGAACGGCAAATTCAGGGGATACCCGACAATAAATGAAACTCCAGCATCCGCGAGCCTTTCAGGCGATAAATATCTCAAGAAGCGCGCCGGTGCTTGAGTTTTGACTAAAAATCTTGCCTCAAAAAAATTCCCGGCACGGTCGCACTTTTTCGCGCTAACCTTGTCACACCATGATGAATTTCTTCCGCAAACTTGTACTGATATGGATGCTCGGATGGTTGCCCTTGTCGGGTGCCATCGCAGCAGCCATGCCGATTTCAGCAATGGCGGGGAATGTGATGATGGTGTCCGCAGCGGCTGAAGAGGCCGGCGTATCGACGGAGTCGGCAATGTCGGCATTGCCCTGCCACAACGCTGCGAAATCAATGGGGACCACAAAAAGCAGTTCCTGCACCCACTGCGCGCTCTGCCATTTGGCGGGCTCGCTGATGTTGCCGAGCATCCCCGACTTACAGGGGTCACCGCCTTCGCACAACTTTGTGGCGACATCTCTGTCACCGCAAATTTCGTTTATCCCCGACCTTATCTCGCCCCCGCCCCGCGTCCTCGCTGCCTAAGCGGCGGGGAAATCGAGTCTTCAGAGCAGTGCGCTGATTGCGCTAGCCGTGCTCGCCTCCCCGCATTCGTCACGCAGCGCCGACAAAACGAGGGACATATGAAACAAAAATATTGGGCGATGATCGCCTGCATCAGCATGAGCTTCGGTCAGGCAAACGCCGCCGGGCCTGATCCAGCGGATGCGAATACCGTCATAACACCGACAATTTACCGGTCACCATTCGCCGACTATCGGCCGCTTGGCGAGGACAAAAATACACCGTGGAAAGACGCCAATGACACCGTTGGCAAGATCGGCGGCTGGCGGGTCTACGCGCGTGAAGCTGCCGATGCCATGAAGGCGCGCGAAACAGCGGGTGCTGTGAAGTCGGCACCTGCTGTCAACGCGCCACCAAGTCCAGCGCCTCCCGCGCCAACACCGCAACCACACAAACACGGAGGCTGACATGCGCACTGATTCATTTTCCAGCATGACAAAACGTATTGCCGCCGCCACAGTAGTGCTCGCATTGGCAGGCTGCGCATCACTCTCCAACGATGGCGGCTTCTCGTCTGTTGCGCGCATCACCAAAGACAAAATCGGCAAAGATGTGGCCTGGTCGCGCACTGAAGGCGAGCAAGGCACGATCACCAAACGCGTGGCCGAACTGCTCACCAAACCGCTGTCAGTCGACGACGCGGTGCAAATCGCGCTGCTTAACAATCGCGGCCTGCAGGCGGATTTCGCGGAGCTTGGCATCGCCGAAGCGAACATGGTGAGCGCCAGTCGTTTGCCCAATCCTGGCTTCACGTTTATGCGCAGCCGACGCGGCGACGAAATCGAGATTGAACGCGGACTGCATTTCAACTTCGCCAGGTTGCTGGCCATGCCACTCACCGCCAAAATGGAATCGCAGCGGTTTGAGCTGGCAAAAGGCAGCGCCGCCACTGCCGCCATCCGCCTTGCGGGCGAGACGCGCAAAGCCTATTTTCAGGCGCTCGCCGCCGAGGAAACGGTGCGCTACATGCGGAACGTTCGCGCGGTTGCCGAATCGAGCGCAGAACTGGCGCGGCGCATGGCTGCGGTCGGTAACTGGAGCCGTTTGCAGCAGGCGCGCGAGCAAGGTTTTTACGCTGATGCCGCGCTCAACGTCGCCCGCGCCGAACAGGCGAGCGTGCGGTCGCGCGAAGCGTTGACGCGTTTGCTCGGGCTGTGGGGCGCACAGACGGTGTACGCGCTGCCTGAGCGCCTGCCTGATCTGCCCACATCGCCGGGGGATCAGCCAGATATCGAGCAGCGCGCAATGCAAACGAGGCTCGATGTGGCCGGTGCGAGGCTCAGTGCTGAGGCGGTCGCCTCAAATCTGGGCTTGAGCAAGGCGACACGATTCATCAATGTGCTCGAAATTGGCGCATTCCGTGAAGTCTCCAACGAAGCGCCAGTACGTCGCGGCTACGAAATTTCGCTCGAACTACCATTGTTCGATTGGGGCACTTCCCGCGTCGCAAAAGCGGAAGCCATGTACATGCAGGCCGTCAATCGCGCTGCTGAAACGGCTGTCAACGCGCGTTCTGAAGTACGCGAGACCTACCAGAGCTATCGGGTGAGTTACGACATCGCCAAACACTACCGTGACGAAATCGTGCCGATCCGAAAACGCATCGCCGACGAAAACCTGCTGCGCTACAACGGCATGCTGATCGGCGTTTTCGATTTATTGTCCGATGCGCGCTCGCAAATTGGCAGCGTGAACAGCTACATCGAAGCGCTGCGCGATTTCTGGCTCGCCGAAAGCGACATGCAGATGGCGATGATCGGCA
>JAYURJ010000144.1:0-4089 GCA_043756275.1 Betaproteobacteria bacterium
GGCGGAAAGATGATAAATGCCGTCAGCGATGGTCAAGCGACCGTTTTCATCAACGACGGCGCGGGTAAAGTCGGCAAGCGTGTTCACCCAGGTAGGCGAGCCGATCTGGTCGGCGACGACGCGCAACTCTTCACGTTCGCGCGCAAGCTTTAGCATCGTGAGGAGAAAATTCTGTCGGCGAGTAGCGTAGATCCAACTGGTTCTGAACACCAGATAGCGATTGGCGATTTCGCGCACCGCCTGCTCACCGACAAGCTTGGTTTTTCCGTAAACATTTTGCGGCGACGTCAGGTCGTCCTCAGCGTAGGGCACGGTTGCGTCACCGGCAAACACGTAGTCAGTCGAATAGTGGATCAGGGACGCGCCCAGCCGGTTGGCTTCCTCGGCGAAAATTCGCGGTGCCACGCCGTTGATTTGCATCGCCAGCGCGGGCTCCTGCTCTGCGCGATCCACCGCCGTGTATGCGCCCGCATTCAAAATCAGCGACGGCTTGACTTCAGCGCAACAGCGACGGATGGCGTCTGGATCGGCCAAATTCAACGCGTCGCGATCGAAGGCAAACACGTCACCGATTTGCGCAAACGCGCGCGCCAATTCCCAGCCAAGCTGCCCATTTTTACCGGTGATGAGAATCTGCGGCTTTGGTGCCGTCATCAGACGAACACTTCCGCTATTGCCAGTGTTTTTGCCTCGGCGTCGGCCCGCTTCAACTGCGGCTCTCCGACACCAGCGAGTGGCCAATCGATGCCGAGTGCCGGATCGTTCCAGAGCAGGCTGCGCTCGAATGCAGGCGCGTAGTAATCGGTGGTTTTATAGACAAACTCGGCGTGATCTGATGTCACCAGGAATCCATGCGCAAAGCCGACCGGCACCCACAGCATGCGTTTGTTCTGCGCCGACAAAAGCACGCCGACGTGCTGACCAAAGGTAGGCGAGCTTCTGCGAATATCGACGACGACATCGAACACTTCACCGACAACCGTGCGCACCAGTTTTCCCTGTGCCTGTTCGATCTGGTAATGCAGGCCGCGCAATACGCCCCTGACCGATTTGGAATGATTATCCTGAACGAAGTCCGCATCGACACCGACTTGCTCGCGAAACGTGCGGGCGTTGAAGCTCTCGTAAAAAAAGCCGCGCTCGTCACCAAACACTTTTGGTTCAATGATTTTTACGTCGGGGATGGCGGTGGCAATAACGTTCATGTCTTGATTTCACGGGGGAGATAATTTTTTAACTGGGCTGTAAATATAAAAACACTGGCATTGACGCGGTGTTCCAGCCATTTTTCGCCCAGGAGCCGCCTCAAACGGCGATCTGGCAAGTCAAAACACCTGCTCAGTCAGCATCTTGAGCAAATACTGGCCATAGCCATTCTTAGCCATCGGCTGCGCCAGTTCCCTGATCTTGTCGGCCGTTACCCAGCCTTGCCGGTAGGCAATTTCTTCCGGGCAGGCAATCTTGAGCCCTTGACGTCGTTCGATGGTTTCGATGTACTGCGAGGCCTCAAGCAGCGATTCGTGCGTGCCGGTATCGAGCCAGGCCATGCCACGTCCCATCACCTCGCAATGCAATTGTTGTTGCTCAAGGTAGAGGCGGTTGAGATCGGTGATTTCTAGTTCGCCACGCTTGGAAGGTTTTAATGCCGCCGCCAGATCACAGACCTGTTCATCGTAAAAATAAATCCCCGTCACCGCATAACGTGATTTCGGCCGCACCGGTTTTTCCTCAAGCGAAATAACTTTACCGGACGCATCAAATTCGGCGACGCCATAGCGCTCAGGATCCTGCACCGGATAGGCAAATACCGTTGCACCGTTTGCGTTGGCGTTGGCGCGTTGCAGCAGCACGGACAGATCGTGCCCATAAAAAATATTGTCGCCCAGAATCAACGCCGACGGCGCGCCGTTCAAGAATTTCTTGCCAATCAGAAAGGCTTGGGCGAGTCCATCCGGAGATGGCTGCACTTCATATGAAAGCGACAAACCCCATTTGGCACCATCGCCAAGGAGTTCGCGAAACAACGGCGTGTCGTGCGGCGTGGAGATGATGAGAATCTCGCGAATACCCGCCAGCATCAAGGTCGTGAGCGGGTAATACACCATCGGCTTGTCGTAGATCGGCAAGAGCTGTTTGGAAACCACCTGCGTCACCGGATATAGCCGGGTTCCTGATCCCCCGGCAAGGATGATGCCCTTCCTGTTCATTCTGCGGCTTCCTTGTCATTGGCGTACTGCGTGTCCATCCATTTCCGGTATTCGCCGCTGGTGACCGACTGCACCCAATCCTGATTGTTCAGATACCACTGCACTGTTTTGCGAATGCCGGATTCAAAATTTTCCACCGCTTTCCAGCCGAGCTCATTTTCAAGCTTGTTCGCGTCGATTGCATAGCGAAGGTCGTGTCCCGGACGGTCTTTTACAAATGAAATCTGGGTTGCATATGCACGGCCATCTGCGCGTGGTTTGAGTTCGTCAAGCAAACCACAGACGATATTGACAACGTCGAGATTGGTGCGTTCGTTGCGACCGCCGATGTTGTAGGTTTCACCGAGCCGTCCGCGATCGAGCACCATTCGTATGGCCGCGCAATGATCAGTCACGTAGAGCCAGTCGCGCACGTTTTGTCCATCGCCATAAACGGGCAGGGGCTTACCCGCCAAAGCGTTAAGAATGATCAGCGGAATCAGTTTTTCCGGGAAATGATAAGGGCCGTAGTTATTTGAGCAATTGGTCGTCACCACCGGCAGGTGATAGGTGTGGTGATAGGCGCGCACCAGATGATCTGATGCTGCTTTTGAGGCCGAATATGGGCTGTTCGGCTCATAACGGTGATTCTCGGTGAAGGCCGCGTCCTGCGCATTGAGCGAGCCGTAAACTTCGTCGGTTGATACGTGCAGAAAACGAAACTGCGCCTGCTCGGTCGGCGGCAACGCATTCCAATGCGCCCGCACTTCTTCGAGCAGATTGAACGTGCCAACGATATTGGTCGCGATGAATTCCCCCGCACCCTGAATGGAGCGGTCGACGTGACTTTCAGCCGCAAAATTCACGATGGCGCGCGGCCTGGTCTCGCGTAGCAATGCGCCAGTTGTCGCACGGTCGCCAATATCTGCATGCACAAAACGGTAACGCGGATCGCGATCAAGATCGGCAAGCGATTTGAGATTGCCCGCGTAGGTCAACTTATCGAGATTAACAACCGGTTCCTGAGAACCGGCGAGCCATTGCCGAATAAAATTTGAACCGATAAAACCGGCACCGCCAGTGACAATAATCATGTGTATTTACAAGCTCAGCGTCCTGAAAGCGACGCAAATGAAAGGGGGTGTATTTTAACAGCGCGGCGCTCAATCATCCCTGGGAACCTCTGATTAAGTCCATTCCGAAAATCTTGCGTCGACATTGGGGCATCTGCGGCGTTGCACTCCTCGTGCGGTAGCTTAAGCAACGCACCTTCGTCGCGCGCCTTGCATATGCCCCAATCTCAACACAATCTTTTCGAAAGCGACTTAATCAAAGGTTTCCTTGTTCGTCAATTCGATTAATTTCGCATATTTGGCGAAGGCTGCAAAACAGCCAATGGCGACATGCGCAAATCCGGGGCCGCCATCAAGAAACCCCAGGCGAATAATGTAAAACTTGATAAACCGGGAAAGCGGGCTGAGGAATAGCTTCAGATAGCCCGCCCGCACGCCTTGCTGGAACAACGCCTCCGCGTGCAAACTTGAATAGCGATTTTGCTTGGCCAGATAAGTCCCCACATCCTCGGCGGAATCGTGCAACAGGTCTCCACCCATCGTGCCGACATCCACCGTCGTGATCACGGCTTCGTGCACAGGATCGTTGCTCCAGCTCGCAAACTGCCGGTGAAACAACCGCAACGACCAGTCCGGATAACCCTCGCCGTGCTTGAGCCAGCGACCCAAAAATCGATTACGCCGTGGCATGCGCCACGCTTTGTGGGTTTGCAACTGCAAAGCCGCGCGGATGCCCGCCTCCAAGCGCGGCGTGACGCGCTCATCGACATCCAGACACAACACCCAATCGTGACGCGCCTCACTCACGGCAAACTGTTTTTGCCGCCCGA
>JAYURJ010000145.1:0-4083 GCA_043756275.1 Betaproteobacteria bacterium
TGCTTGGTGTTGATGACCTTCGAGAAGTATTTTTCAGGATCGATGCCGCGCTTAAAGAATTCGTGGGACGGAATCAGGTAGCCGGATGTCGAGCCTTTGTCACCGAACGCGAAGGTCTTGCCTTTCATGTCGTCGATGCTGTTGATGCCACTTTTGGCGCCAGTCACCATGATGGCAAAATATTCCGGCTTGCCGTCGTAAAGAATCGTGGAAATTACCTCTGCACCCGCCTGATGATTGGCCAGTACATAACCCCACGGCCCCATCAGCGAAAGATCAGTTTCGCCCGCGGCCAGCGATTTCGCCAAGCCTTCCCAGGTGTCGACCGTGCGCAGGCGCACCTCGCGACCGAGTTTTTTGGACAGGTAATTGGCCAGCGGTTTGTAGGTGGCGTCGTTCTTTTCTTTGTCCGGCTGAAACAAGCCAACGCCAAATTCGAGCGGTTTCAGCGTTTGTGCATTAATGGCCGCGCTCGACAGTGCCATCGTAAAGGTGGTGAAAGCGACGAACAAAGAGGCAAATAATTTCATGGCTGTGTCCTGATAAAAAGGATTGGGCTGAATGCTTAAATCGATACGCTGAATCAATATTTGCGGATGCAGAAACCGTATTATTGGTCACGCGGTGGGCATAACCATTTCAGGATTAAAATTTATGCAAGGTCAAGAATTGGCGGGCATTACAGACCATAAATGCTCTAAAAGCCTCACCAATGCTAGGGTTTACCTTTTATTTTTCCGTACAGCGCCAGCGCCGCCACCCGCTGCGTCGCATGGTCAACCACCGGCGTCGGATAGTCGGTCCCGATGATTACACCACACGCTTGTTGCTCCAGCGTCGGCAGTGTCCACGGCGCGTGGATGAATTTGTCAGGTACGTTTTTAAGCTGAGGCAAATAGCGGCGAATGAATTTGCCCTTTGGGTCGAATCGTTCTGATTGCGTGACTGGATTGAAGATGCGGAAATATGGTTGGGCATCACAACCAGTGGAAGCGGCCCACTGCCAGCCGCCATTGTTGGCCGACAAATCAAAATCATTGAGGTTGTCGGCGAAATATTGTTCGCCCCAGCGCCAATCGATCAGCAAATCTTTGGTCAGAAAACTGGCCACGATCATGCGCAGCCGGTTGTGCATATAGCCGGTCTCGTTGATTTGCTTCATGGCCGCATCAATGATCGGATAGCCGGTGCGGGCCTCGCACCAGGCATCAAATAAATGTTTGTCATTCGGCCAGACAATCGCGTCGTATTCTGGTCGGAACGCCGACTTCGCCGCATGCGGGTGGTGATAGAGAATCTGAAAATAAAAATCGCGCCAGATCAATTCAGACAGCCACGTTTGCGCACCCACATTTTGCGGTTCTTGTGCACGCGCGTGCGCGATACGCGCCAACTCACGTATCGAAATCGTGCCAAAGCGATTGTGCACCGACAAATATGAAACACCCTTCACCGCTGGCAGGTCGCGCGCTTCTTTGTAATCGTCGATGCGCTTCACAAAATCGGCCAATAACTTGGCCGCTTCGGCTTCGCCGCCTTTGATGCCGAGTGTATTCAGATTGGTGCGCTCGAACCGCAGCGTTTCCAACGGCATCAGCTTCTCGGCGGCATCAGGCTTGGCAAAGTGTGCACGATATTTTTTAACCGGATAACTTTGTAGTTGAAACGCGTCCAGTTTCTTTAGCCACGCATTTTTGTAAGGCGTAAATACGCTGTAAGTGCCGCCGACCTGCGTGAGCACTTCGTCTTTCTCAAAGATCACCGTGTCTTTAAAAGCATGAAAGCCAATATCGCTTTGCATAAGGGCATCGCGGACGACGAGATCGCGGGTGATAGCTGCTGGTTCGTAATCTTCATTGGTAAAAACTGCATCGGCTTTTAATTCACGCGCCAGCGATGGAATCAATTCTTCAGCACGCGCATGACGAATAATCAATCCGCCGCCAAGCTTTTTCAGCGACGCATCCAGTTCACGAACGCTCTCCCAAATGAACTCCACGCGCCGGTCAAATGTGTGGGCCAATGCATCGAGAATGGCCGAATCAAACACAAACACGCAGTGCACACGCTGCGCCGATTTCAATGCATGGTAAAGACCGGCATTGTCGGTCGCGCGCAGATCGCGGCGGAACCAGAAGAGTGCAGTATTCATTAGCGCGTCAGTCATCGAGGAGACGTAGAAGAGGCGTAGTCAAGCAAGCCGGAAACAGGTAAAATTTCATCCTAGTGAAGAGCGTGAATTTTACCAATCATTTCCTCATCGCCATGCCCGGCATGGCAGATCCGTATTTTTCCAAGACCCTGACGCTCATCTGTGAGCACTCCGAACGCGGCGCTATCGGTCTGGTCATCAACAAACCCATCGATGTCACGCTCGGCAGCCTGTTCGAGCAGGTCAACATCACGCTAAATGACGACGCGCTGAGGATGGAGCCCGTGCATTTTGGCGGACCGGTGATGGTGGACCGCGGTTTTGTATTGCATCAACCGCTCGGCGATTGGAGCTCCACCCTCAAGATCGACGACGACACCGGCCTCACCACCTCCAAAGACATTCTTGAAGCGATGGCCAACGGCGAGGGGCCGAGCCGATTATTGGTGACGCTCGGCTATGCAGGCTGGGCACCGGGCCAACTCGAAGACGAAATCAAACGCAACGGCTGGCTTACCGTCGAATCCAAGGCGACAACGATTTTCGACGTGCCGGCGGAAGCGCGCGTGACGGCGGCGATGGCGTTGCTGGGATTGAACTACGGAAACTTGTCCGACATCGCGGGCCATGCATAGCGCCGCATCCACCGCAGAAACCATACTCGGTTTCGACTTCGGCGAAAAGCGCATCGGCGTGGCCGTCGGCAACACCGTCACCTCGCAGGCGCAGGCCTTGACGACCTTGCACGTTGAATCGAATGCGGCGCGTTTGGGTGCCGTTGAAAAGCTCGTCAATGAGTGGCAACCGGCGCGCTTGGTCATCGGCCAGCCTGAGCATGCCGATGGCAAACCACATGAAGTCGCGCATCTGGCGAAAAAATTCGGTAATCGCCTGACGGAAAAATTCCGTCTGCCGGTGACGTATATCAACGAGACCTTGAGCTCTACTGAGGCCAGCCGCATGTTGGCCGCGCGTGGCATCAAGGGCATTGCACAGAAAACCGAAATCGACGCCGTCGCGGCACAGGTGATTTTGCAAAGCTATCTCGATGATCGGGCCAACCATGCAGCTTGATGCTGAACAACTCCTCGCAGCACTTGCCACCAGCATCGGTACTGTGGCCGACGATACCGCTGTCGTTGGTATCCACAGCGGCGGGGTGTGGGTGGCCGAGCGGCTGCATCACATGCTGAAAGTTGTGCCGCCGCTGGGCACGCTCGCCGTCACGTTGCACCGCGATGATTTCAGCAGGATTGGCCTGCATCCGCAAAAAAAATCCACCGATATGCCGATCAATATCGATGGGCGGCACATCCTGCTCGTGGATGACGTGCTCAACACCGGTCGCACCTTGCGCGCGGCGTTGAATGAGCTGTTTGATTTCGGCCGTCCCGCGAGCGTAAAGCTTGCTGTACTGGTGGATCGCGGCCTGCGCGAACTGCCCTTTGCGGCTGACTACATCGGCGCAACCATGACGCTGGACGCGAGTCAGGAACTGGTATTGACCAACGACAACCAGCAGTTGCGGTTTGATGTGCGCGCAAAGAACACTCACAAAAATAACACCTAAATTAAATCACCATGGCACTCACATTCAACCCCCAACTTAGCGCTGACGGAAAACTAAAACACCTGCTCAGCACCGAAGGCCTACCGAAGCATTTGATCGAAGGCTTGCTCGAAACGGCGGATCAATTTGTCAGCGTCGGTGACCGCGAAGTGAAAAAGGTACCGATTCTGCGCGGCAAGTCAGTGTTCAATCTTTTCTTTGAAAATTCAACCCGCACCCGCACCACGTTTGAAATCGCGGCCAAACGTTTGTCGGCTGACGTGATCAATCTCAATATCAACGCCTCCTCGACCACCAAGGGCGAATCGTTGCTCGATACGGTCGATAATCTGGCCGCGATGAATGCCGATATGTTTGTTGT
>JAYURJ010000146.1:0-11834 GCA_043756275.1 Betaproteobacteria bacterium
GGAATCGACAATACGCCGCCCCGGATGATTTCAGCCACGAATCCTGTTGTGTAGATGGTGAGTCCCAGCAGGATGGTGGTGAGTTCAGGAGTCAGTTCAATTCCACCTTCGAAATTGGATCCTGTGAACGTCGGCATGTCCGCAGAGAATCGTATCTGGGCAATCCACAGGCCTGCGCCGATCACCAAAAGTGTTGCGGGCAAATGCCAACGTCGCCAGCAGGTAGCGCTGGGGGTGAACGTTCTCAACACCAGAAAACACATTGCCAGGGCGGCTATTGACGCGCCGACCGTCCCCATTTCAAGTGACGCCGCAGGCAGGTTCATCCCACGCATGGACAGGAAAACCCCCATCGGCAAGGCGAGGGCATCACCCACAGCCGGCAATACTTTCCACCACAACGAATACAAGAATATCAACAGCACCAATGGAGGAAAATTGCGCGCTACTTCCACCCAGACTTTGCTGGTTGCGGCGACCAGCGGATTACTACTCAACCTTGCCAAACCGACAATCAGACCCAGGACGGTCGAAAACAGAATGACCAGCAGCGAAATGAAAAGCGTATTGCCGATACCCACCAGAATCGCCCGGTAGTACGGCTGGCTCGCGTCGTAAGACAGCAGTGACTCTGAGATCACCAGCCTCGATGACGTAGTCAAAAAATCAAACCCGATCGGTATACCTCGCGCACGCAGGTTGCCAAGGGTCGTTGTGACCAGTAACGCGATGGCGGCCAGAATCAGTGTAAGCAGCACAAACTGGATTGCGATGGCGCGGGTTTTCGCGTTGCTGATCATTGCGCCATCCCTGTTCCGGATACGCGGCGTTTGGCGGCAACGCCTGCGGCAGACCGCATGGGACGATGCAGGCCTTGCCCACGCAGCGCCATCCGGTCAATCCCAGGGATAGGGATAATTCAATCCTCCGTTTTTCCAAAGGGCGTTCAACCCGCGTGGAACTTTCAATGGAGAATCCTTACCTAGGTTGCGATCCCATATTTCGGCATAGTTACCATTTTGTTTGATGACGTTGTACGCCCACTTGTCATTCAAGTCGAGGTTTTTCCCGAATCCAGTTGCGCCGAGCACACGCTTTTCTTCCGCTGTGCCATTGCGGGTCTTCTCATCGACATTTGCCGAGGTAATGCCGTGGGCTTCGGCCCAGACCAGAGCGTTCACGGTCCATCGTACGATGTCATGCAAACGGTCGTCGCCACGCGCAATAGCCACACCGTTGGGTTCCGCGTTATGACCAACTTTGATGATGTCGTGTTCGTTGGGATCCTTGGCCACCAACGCGCGTTGGCCTGCTGCCGCGGTGCCATCCGTAACGTATGCGTCGCATCGGCCGCCAAAGTAAGCGTCCCGCGCCTGAATGGTCGAATCAAAATACACCTTTTTCATCTTGATCTTGTACTCTTCTTCCGTCTCAATGATCGCGTTTTCCGTCAAGCTGCCGCCACCCTGAAGGCAAACGGTCTTGCCGTTAAGCATCTTTGGGCTGGTGATCTTGTCTTTCTTGCGTACCAGCACGCCATCGGTATCGTAGAGTGTGATGCTCACAAATCTGACGGTTGTATCACGCGAATAGGTGATCGTCGATGTGCGCGAAAGAATATCAATCTCGCCCGTCTGAAGCGCAGGAAATCGTTGCCCGGCGTTCAGCGGAACATAGCGGATTTTATTCTTGTCGGCGAGAATCGCCGTCGCGAAGGCGCGGCAAATGTCGGAGTCAAAGCCGCGGTAATAGCCCTTTTCATCGGCACGCGAAAGTCCCGGCGTGCCTTGACTCGCGCCGCAACTGACATAGCCGCGTTCTTTGATTTTGCCTACAACAGTTTGCGCTTCGGCAGTCGTCGTCCATGCTGCTGTACCGATGAACCCCATTAACGCGGCGAGTAGAAGTGGCTGCGACGGTAATTTTAAAGTCAACATTTTTCAAATTCCTTTCTTGTTTAGCTTTCGAATGACGTTGCTCGTTGGCGCGATGGCAACGCGCTTTTTTTCAGGCGACATTGGTAGCAGGATTTGCCGCATACCCTTGCACGGACATGCTTTTTGCCGTCAGGCGTGAAAATCCTTCTTCCAGATCTTCATACAATTGTTCGACCGGTTCAAGACCCATGTGCAGGCGCAAGATGTACCTTCCTTGAGGCCACGGCTCCGCCGTGCGTACACTGGATAGATCGCCAAGGGCAACCAAGCTGGTCGTGCCGCCCCAGCTATTGCCGATGCGAAAATATCGTAATCCATCGAGCATGGCGCTGATGGAATCAAGATTTTGATCATGCAAGATCAGGCTGACCAGACCATTTCCACTCGCGAAATATCGGTCAAAACGAGAAAAATAGGCATCGGTCGAATCGGCCGGGTTCAGCACCGTTTTAACCTCAGTCCGAGCACGAAGCCATCGGGTCAGTTCGAGCCCCCTCTTTGCATGTTCGGCCAAGCGGATCTCCAGCGTACTCAAGCCGCGCATAACCAGATAGGCATCGTCGGAAGATACGCCAATACCACTCCCGGTCACGAAGGTTTTGAGTTTGCGATACAGGCCTTCGTCGTTCACGGTTACTGACCCCATGCAGACATCGGAATGACCAGACGCATATTTGGACAGTGAGGTGCAAACAATATCGATTCCATGATCGAACATCCGTGCATTTCCAAAGCCCCAGGTGTTGTCCATCATGACCAACGCGTGTGCGGCATGCGCCACCTCGCAGATGATCGAAATGTCCTGAATTTCCATGGTGAACGAGCCCGGCGATTCCAGCACCACCAGTTTGGTTTTCTCGTTAATCAAGGAATGCAAACTACCCGCACCCGCCTCGAAAAACGTCACGGCGACACCCATTTTCTTTAAGATTGTCTGGCAAAATTCTCGCGTCGGCCCGTACACGCAATCGGCAACAAGCACGTGATCACCAACCTGAAGGACTGCCAGCATGGAAAGTGTCAGCGAGGCCAGGCCGGACGGTACCAGCACGGCGCGTTGCCCGCCTTCGACGCGTGCGATCTGCTCTTCAAGTGCCTTGGTGGTCGGCGTGCCATACAAGCCGTATGAGAATCCATCGAAGAGCTGCGTCTTGCGAGACAAAAAAGCCGCAGTCGAATCGAAAACGAGTGTCGATGCGCGGTGGATCGGCAAATTCAGGGCATTGAATTTTGGCGCGTTCTTGCTCAAGGCATTCCTATTTTTTTCCATCATGTTCTTTCCCATATCGCCGATAAAAATGAAAAAGTTGGCGCTATCCATCTGATCAAGGGCATGGGCATCGCGCTCACGGTGATCCTAGCCAACAACGCCCCAGTTCAATGCTGCGAGACAAATCCCGTGGTGTAGTATCTTGAAATTCATGTATCGATTCAACACAAAAAAAGCCTAACTCGATAAGCAGGACTTATATATGGAAATGCGCGAAATCGAAGTTTTCCGAGCGGTGATGCAAGCGGGAAGCACCAGCAAGGCCGCAGCATTGCTGAGCATTTCGCAACCGGCAGTCAGCCAGTCGATACGAAAACTTGAAAGCGAGTCAGAGCTGCGGCTGTTCGAGCGTGTCAGAGGGCGCCTGGTCGCGACGCAAGAAGCGCTGGCATTGTTGGTTGAAGTCGATTTGTGCTTTGCCGGCTTTGAAAGCATCAAGCATCGGATCCGCACGCTGAAGTCTTTCGGCCTTGGGCGGCTTTCTATCGCCTCTTTTCCGGCACTAGGCACAGGATTCATGGCGCGCGCGATCGCCGCCTTCGAACTTGAGAAACGCGGGATTCAAATGTCGTTCCAGATCATGAGTTCGCGCGACGTGCATCAGAAGGTCTCGTCCGGACGGCTCGATTTCGGTTTGATGGCCGACGAACTTTCCGTCATCGGGCTGGAACATTCTAAGTTCATGAGCTTACCCGGTGTCATCGTGATGGCCACCCAGCATCCGCTCGCGCGCAAGGCCATATTGGAACCGGACGATTTAGTGAGTTATCCATTCATCGCGCTCAATCCAGAAGACGCCAGCCGCCGACGTCTGGAGCTGGCGTTACGGGAGGAAAACAAGGAGTTGCGGCAAATTATTGAAACGCCCTACTCGAATTCGGTCTGTGAACTCGCCTTGCGCGGTGTCGGCATCGGTATGGCGCATCCCATCATTGCCCTCGACTATGCGGAGCGCGGGCTGGTCGTCAAGCCGATGTCGATCGACATCGGCTTTACCGGGTTGCTGGTATTTCGTCCCGGTACGCCCCTCTCCGAAAACGCAAAAGCGCTGCTGAAAATCATGCGTATCCAGATGGATGCCGACATCCGGCAGTTGCAGAAGGTTCTGGGGGGCAAAAAACGCTGAACCGCCTTGGCACTGACCACGTCGGCAAGTGCCACCACATCCATGCCCCGCGCTCACGCATTTCAGAACTTGTAGTCCAACTTGGCGAACATGGTCCGACCGATAAATCCAAAGGGTGAGATGTAGTGGTAGGGGAAGATTCCTGCGTTGTCTGATCCATTTGTACCGGCAGCCACCGTCGCTGGTGTCGAGGCAATTTGCTTGTCCGGATAAGTGTTGAATACGTTGTTTACCCCAACCGTCACGCTGAAATTGCCGATCTGGTAGTTCGTGCTCAGATCCGTCAGGATCTTGGCACCGAAGGTCTGGATCACTTGGGAATTCGCCGACGGCGTCGGGGTTGGTGCCAGCCGTACGTTGTATCCGGGCGTGGCGACCGCAATTTGCGCCGGTGTCAGGCTCGTGAATGCCACCGCCGACACCTCGCCGTAACGAACGATGTTCAGGTTGACTGTAAAACTGCTCTTCTTCCAGTTAAGACCAAGGACATACTTGTCCCTCGGCGAAGCATCAGTAAGGCGGACCTGCTGGGTCAGGTCATACAACGGTGTGGTGATCCCCAGATTGCTCAACGGCACCGGTGTTGGCGCGATTCGCTTGATTGTCGTCTTGTTGTAGTTGGCTGCCGCCGTCACAGTCAGCGTGCCTTGGTCCGGGATCCTGTGGCGGTAGCTCGAGGTGAGATCGACACCTTTGGTCGTGGTATCGATCGCGTTCGTCATATAACTGATCGCACCGATGCCCGGGAAACCCTGGCTGGCCAGCAGATTTGTGACGCGGACATCCTGGAACGTGGATGACAACGCGAGCCGATCGCGAATGTCGATCTGATAGATATCGGTCGTGATCGCGAAGGCATCTTGCGTGAAGACCAGACCCAGCGACGCGTTCTTGGATTTGGCCGGCCGGAGGTCGGTCGCCCCGAGCAGCCTTGCGATCGGATCGGCTACAGGCAGCAAGCGCAAATTCACGGGATTGCCGGAAAGAAACGTGACCGTTGTCGTGCTGGTGTAGGACTGCGCAAGATTTGGTGCCCTGAAACCGGTGCTGACCGAACCGCGCAAGGCGAGCGGATCGGCAATCTTGTAGCGGGACGACAGCTTGAAAGTGCTGCTGCTGCCGAAATCGGAGAATCGCTCGAAACGAGCGGCACCTGTCACTACCCAGTTTTTCGCAAGGTCCTGTTCCAGTTCGGAGTACAGCGCAAAGCTGTTCCGTTGCGCGTTCAACGCGTCCTGCGGGGTCAAACCCGCGAGGGGTTGGATTCCGACCGATGCCAACCCGCCTGCACCTGGGCCGTCAAGGATCGCCACACCGCCATTGCGGTAACTGGCAAGTTCACCAGCGACCGCTTCAAAATACTCCTTGCGGAACTCGGCGCCCAAGGCGAATTTCGTCGGGCTGGCTGACCCGATCTGCAATTCCCGGGTGAGATCCAGGTTATTGGTCCATTGCCCGAAGCGCGTACCGCCGAGGTAGGCCGCAGTGGGGCTTGCCGCACCCATGGAAGGATTGTTCGAGTTGAAGATGTCGTTGTCGATCTTGCTCTGGCCGAACTGACTCGACAGATCCCACGCAAACCCGGCGAAGTTGTCACCTTTCGCGCCGAGCGCCACCGAGAAATTTTCAAAGACCGAACGCTGTTGCGGCAAAAAACCATTCGGAAATAAGGCGCGCACGGTGTTGTTGTCGCCCGGACGCCGGTAGAAGCCCGGTGAATCGCCGCTAAGCCTGCTGTAACCGCCGAAGGCGTACAAGCTACCTCCATTGCCGAACGGCTTTTCGGCGTTGACGAACGCGGCACCGGATTTATAGGGGGCGTCTCCCAGTTGAAAACTATTTCTATTGAATGTTGCCTCGCGCGGATCAAGCGTGCCGTTTGCAGGGGTCAAGCCGATGCCCGAACCATAGTTTCCGGAAATGGCTCTCGTGCCATTCGAACCGAAGTATTGCTGGCGGGTGTCGGGCTCGGCGCGATTGCTGCGCTCGCGATCCTGAAAGCGGACGGTGGTTCGAACCACGCCATCAACCCCGAACGGAATCCCCAGTGCCGCATTGAGTTCGCGGGTGCGGCCATCGCCTTCACTGGTGATACCGGTCATGATGCTGGCGATGCCGCCCAAGGACTTGTCCAGTACCACGTTGAGCACGCCTGCGACCGCGTCGGCACCGTACTGCGCGGACGCACCGTCGCGCAAAACTTCCACGCGACCGATCGCCGCCGCCGGCAGAGTGTTGAAATCATAGCCAACGTCACCACGACCGATCTGATTATTCAGGTTGAGGGCCCCGGTAGAATGCCGCCGTTTGCCGTTTACCATTAGCAAAAGGTCGCCGGGCCCCAAGCCGCGCAAGGTCGGCGAGCTGGTGAAATCAAGTGCGCCGGCAGTCGCGGGAGCCGAAACACTGAATGAAGGCACAAGGGCTTTTAGCGCCGTCTGTAGCTGGCCTTGGCCAACATTGGCGAGTTCCTTGCCGGAGATGAGGTCGATCGGTGTCTGCGAGTCGCTGACCACGCGACTGCTGAAACGCGTTCCCGTAACGACCAGGGTTTGCAGGCTCTCCGGATCGTCGGCTGGTTTCTGCGCTGCGGCGGCAACCTGGGCGAAACTCTCAACGGAGACCAATAATGAAATAGCCAGTGCAGCCGACACGGTCATCGGTTTTACAACACGCTCCAAAAACATTGATCGAATTGAACGCGACAATACCGTTTCCTTAATCATGAGCTGATTCCCTTTGGCATGTTTTTGACTTGGCTATTGCACCCTCTGCATATAGCCAAAGTATTCTCGATACGAGATGTAAGCTCAACAGGACGAAACACTAGAGCTATAAGTGGCACTTATATCCTTCTGGTTGAATGAACAAGTAAAACTTTCCAATCGTCGGGAAGGCGGCAGCGCAATCTGATTGTGGGCACGACTACAAAACAGGACGGTTTTCGTGAATGCAGAGCACCTAGGCGGGTCATCGGAGCACGATAGCGCTTTCATTCAAGCTATGTCCAAGATGTGTTGCGATCATGCAGCACGACCGTACACATTCATCGGGGCCGCCATGCTGAAAAAAATTGTTCGGCTCTACGCTTATCCATTGATTTTCGGTGCATGTGCCGCCGGCATTATCTTGCTTGAACTCGCCAGCCTTCCGTTGTGGCCGTGGACGACGCTGATTGCCTTGACCGGTGCCGCCACGGTCGGCCTGCTTGAACACTACGCCCCGTTTGAGCCGCGCTGGCTGCAATCTCAGGGCGATTTGGTGACCGACCTGTGGCATAACTTCGTCAATCTGAGTCTGATCCAGTTCGCCTCGTTCGTGCTGTTCGCCTGGACCGCGGAGGTGCCGGTTGAATGGCGTCTTTGGCCAACTGACTGGCCATTCGCCGCGCAGCAATTGATCGTGGCCGTCGTTATTGATCTGAGCCTTTACGCGATGCACCGCGTGAGTCACACAGTGGAATGGTTGTGGCGGTTGCATGCAACCCATCACAGCCCGGAGCGCCTGTATTGGCTTAACGGCGAGAGACGCCACCCTCTGCACGCACTGTTGCTGGCAGCACCTGGCTTGACCATTCTGGCGATCATGGCGGTGCCTCAAAATCTGATCGCCATCTGGTTCGCCATCCTGACCGTGCATCTTGCTTTCCAACATTCCAATCTTGATTACACGCTTGGACCGTTGCGAAAATGGCTAGGTGTGGCTGAAGTTCATCGCTGTCACCACAAACGCGAGTTCGAGGATGCACAGGTTAACTACGGTGAATTCCTGATGATCTGGGACCGGTTATTCGGTACTTTTTTCGATGCCGACAGGCGGGTGGAAGCGGACGAACTGGGACTGCGCGACCGTGCTTTCCCGCGTGACTATTGGGGACAATTAAAGTATCCCTTTACCGCCCGCCTCGGAGATCGACGAAATCCTCGCTGACCATACAAGGACAACTATCTTTCCTGATCGGTCGTCGCCACCGATTGGTGTTGACGAAATTCGGTGACGTTAGCGAACCGTCAGAAGCTTAAAATCCCCTCGAAAATGTTGGAACCGCTGGCTATCGTTGCGGCCCTGTTGATCGTGCGAATTCTTGCACGGCCCGCCGATACTGCGCCAGGCCTACCACGGCGATGCTGCTGTGGCCCGCATCTGGAATGAGCACTATCTGTTTCGGTTGGGGTGCTGCCTCGAAAAGACGCTGACTCATTTCCGGCGGAATGACATCGTCGATCATCCCGTGAATAAAGAGCACGGGCATGGCGAGCTTGCCGATCTTCGCCAGCGAGTCGAAGCGTTGCGTGACAATCCAATTCAGTGGCAAATGCCGCAGCCAGGTGCCACGCCGGCTCATGTCCAGCATTGATGTGAACGTGCTTTCGACAATAAGTCCTCGCGCGTCTGGATTTTTCACCGCGAGGTCAATGGCGACGGCACCGCCAAGCGAATGGCCGTAAATGTAGCGCTTGCGTGCGTCTGGCTCGCGCGCCTTCAGATACGACCACGCAGCCTGCGCATCTTCATACACTTGCGATTCGGAAGGAAATCCACCTTCGCTCCTGCCGAAGCCGCGGTAATCAATGGCAAGAATCGAAAACCCCATGCGCTGAAGCCGGGCGGTGTTGTATGCGCTGTCACCAATGTTCCAACCGTTCCCATGCAGGTAAAGCATGGCCGGGGCATTGGCATCAAGCGCGGGAATCCACCAGCCATGCAGGCGCTCGATAACCTGCCCCGCCCGCGTATTTGCGACCACCGGGATCCAAACTTCGTCGTAGGCGAGATTGAAATCTTCAGGCGTACCCGCAATCTCTGCGGTCGGATTGAAAATCAATTGGCGCTGCTTCGCATCGAGCCAGGCGCAGCCCGAGCACGCTACCGCCATCAGCGCGACCAGGATTGATACGACGGCCCGCTTGGTGAGCGTTGGCACAGATGAACCTTTCCTCGGAAACGTGGCCGAATAAAAAATTGCTGTCGTCGAACTGACGAATCTTATCAATCCGCTACGCCAGAAAGTACTCCAGAAGCAGTTTTCATGTTTCAAGAGTGCCTTTGAAAGTGAAGCTACTCTAAAACAGAACGAACTGACAATGGGCTTCTGTGGGGTTCATGGCGCTTTGCCCGCAAAATAAGTGTGCGCGAGACAACCTTCCGTCGCATAGCGAACATCGATTTCCCGAAGTCCCCTTGGTCATTATCATAAAATTGCTTACGTCATGCGCTCCCGTTCATTTACGAATTTTGTTTCACCCGCAATAGCACCCGTTCTGGCGCTGCTGCTTGTTTTCGTCTGCGCGCCTTCATACGCACACGGTGTTGCCGATGGCGACAAGGGATTCATCGAGCAAGCCGCCGGCCCGCAGCTCATCGCGTTCGCCTATCTTGGCGCCAAGCATATGGTGACCGGCTACGATCACCTGCTATTTCTGCTGGGCGTTATTTTCTTCCTCTACCGCATGCGCGATGTGGCGCTGTACGTGACCCTGTTCGCGGTGGGGCATAGCATCACGCTACTGTTCGGTGTGTTGGCGGGTGTACACGCCAATCCCTATCTGATCGACGCGTTGATCGGTCTGTCGGTGGTTTATAAGGCGCTCGACAACTTGAATGCGTTTGAGCGCTGGTTTGGGGTCAAGCCCGACGCGCGCGCAGCGGTGCTGATATTTGGGCTGGCGCACGGCTTTGGGTTGGCTACGAAGCTGCAGGAATTCAAGCTTTCGCCGGACGGTCTGGTGGCCAATATTGTCGCCTTCAATGTGGGCGTTGAACTGGGTCAGCTAATCGCGTTGGCCACCATGTTGATCGGCATGGCCTACCTGCGCCAGTCGCGGGCCTTTGTGCGCAATGCCGTTGTCGCCAACACGGCGATCATGACGGCGGGATTTTTGCTGATGGGTTATCAGCTCACCGGATTTTTTGTTACACGCTTACAAGGCGGATCATGAAATACGCAGCGTCTTCACCTGAAATTAAGAGTCAGACAATGGCGAACGCCACACCCGCTAAAGCTACGTTATGGGCCATCGCGATGGCGGCCGTGCTGCTGGTGACATTCGTTCTGCCGGCCGAGTACGGTATTGATGCCACCGGGGCAGGCCGCTTGTTAGGGCTAACGACGATGGGTGAGCGCAAAATGGCTGCGGCCAGTTCGGCCAGTTCGCCCGTTATCCCAGCGGTCGCGTCGGCGGTCGCGAACAAAAGTTCAGCTCCGACCGCGCAGTATTCGACGATTTCAACCCTGCCATTGCGCGTAGATGAAATCGACGTGAAGCTGGCACCAAAGGGCGAGATCGAGGTCAAGACGGTGCTCCCTGAAGGCGAGTCGCTGGTGTTTACCTGGGACGCGGGAGGCGCAAATCTGGAGTTTGATTTCCATGGCGAGCCTGCCTCGGGACCGTCGGGCGCTTACTTGACGTTTCACAAAGGCACGGCGTCGAAATCCGGCGGCACGCTGAGAGCGCCATTCACCGGGACGCACGGCTGGTACTGGAAGAATCTGACGGACAAGAACGTCGTCATCAAGCTCCGGGTGAGCGGCTTTTATTCGGAAATAAAGCGGCAATAGGTTTATCCAGAGCACGCGAGTCAATGCGGACACCAGCAATTAGAAAAATGAATTTCCGAAATTAATTTCGCGTAAATCGCCATTTGGCGCGGCGTTTCAGGCATTTGTGTCCGAAACACCGCGCCAGTTCTTGTGTTTGCCTATTTCAAATCAGATAGCCATCGAGCGCGGGGGCATTGTGTCGCGTATCGAATGCACGAGCGGCCCCGCAATTTTCACAGCCAACTTCCACGAAATCCCGCCCGCCGCAAACCATCAACAATGTACGGACACGTCCGCATCAATCGCCACAATAAACCGCTGCGATAATTTTCGATCATCAACACGGTCGGCCCTTCATTCAGCCCGAAATGCCACGGCGACACCCAGCCGTGAGTGTGACCGGTCGACGCAGGGAAGGTCGGATTGAACGATGCTTTGAATCCGTAGCGGTTCGACGCGGTCAGCTTGATGTCATGAATGCAGTAGTCAAGTGCGGGCAGAACAATCTCGGGCGCGAATGGCAGCGAAGCCGCAATGGCCCATGGCGCGAGTGTGCCGTCGTCGGGGCCGTGAGGTACGCCACGGCCCACGTAATCGAAGAAACGGCGTTCGATCCCATCCACGTTGATGATGGCAGGGCCTGGGCCTTCACTTGCAGTAAGACCCCAGCAATGTTGCCCGTAGTGCGCAAACTTGTGAGGGTTGTCAATTGCGTAATGCCGCTGCACATAAGTCGCGCGTCGGCTGTTCTCGAAATAATCGATGCCCTTGGCGCGCATGAAGGCATCCTGAACACCGCGAAAATCGACCCAGATATGCGAAAGCTGGTGTGTGAATAGCGGCCCGGCATAGAGGTACTCGAATCCGTAGCATTGCTCCCACCGGTAAGTGGAAGTCCACGCGAGATAAGCGCTTTCGGCGAGCGGGTAAGTCGGCGAACCCAGCCCGAGGATGTACAGC
>JAYURJ010000147.1:0-4022 GCA_043756275.1 Betaproteobacteria bacterium
GAACATTGCATTGGGAAGCGTTTCAACAATTTCCCCCTGCATCTGGATCATTTCTTCTTTCGCCATTCACCCTCGTTAGCTGTACTTAGCGAACCGGAAATCCGGATCCCTTGAAATTGGCTTTTTTCAGCAGGCTTTCGTACTGGTGCGACATCATGTAAGCCTGTAACTGAGCCATAAAGTCCATGGTTGTCACGACGATAATCAACAGCGACGTACCACCAAAATAGAACGGTACGTTGTACTGCATGTTCAGAAATTCCGGCAGCAGGCAAACCAATGTGATGTAGATCGCACCAACCAGCGTCAAGCGCGTCAAAATCTTGTCGATATACCGCGCAGTCTGCTCACCCGGACGAATCCCCGGAACAAATGCGCCGCTTTTCTTCAGGTTCTCCGCAGTCTCTTTGGAGTTGAAAACGAGCGCAGTATAGAAAAAACAAAAGAAAATAATCGCCGCGGCATACAAAATTGTGTAAAGCGGTTGACCCGGTGCCAATGCAGCGCCGATATCCTTGAGCCACACCATATTCTCGCTCTGGCTAAACCAATTGGCCGCAGTCGCCGGGAACAGGATGATGGAAGAAGCAAAAATCGGCGGGATGACACCCGACATATTCAGTTTCAGCGGCAAATGCGAAGATTGGCCACCATACAATTTGTTTCCAACTTGACGTTTTGCATAATTGACCAAAATCTTGCGCTGGCCGCGTTCCACGAAAACTACAAACATGGTCACTGCCACGACGAGTGCAACAATAAACAAGACCGCTGGGATCGACATTGCACCAGTCCGTGCCAACTCTAACGTGCCACCAATCGCGGAAGGCAGACCGGCGACGATACCTGCAAAGATCAACAACGAAATACCGTTGCCGATGCCGCGCTCAGTAATCTGCTCACCCAACCACATCAAAAACATAGTTCCCGTCACCAGCGTGATCACCGTCACAAACCTGAAAGCCATGCCCGGCTCAATCACCAAACCTTGCTGGGACTCCAGCGCAACCGAAATACCAACGGCCTGAAACAGCGCCAATGCAACAGTGCCGTAACGCGTGTACTGGGTAATCTTGCGACGCCCGGCTTCGCCTTCTTTCTTCAACGCTTCAAGCGGTGCGTAAACCACTGTCAGCAACTGCATGATGATCGAGGCCGAAATGTAGGGCATGATCCCCAGCGCGAATACTGAAAAACGCGACAGTGCGCCGCCCGAGAACATATTGAACATGCCCAAAATGCCGCCGGACTGTTGCTCAAACAGCTTTGCAAGCGTAGCCGGATCAATTCCCGGCACAGGCACGTGCGTGCCAATGCGGAAAACTATGAGCGCCAACACCAGAAACACCAAACGGCGTTTCAGGTCGCTCATCTTGCCGACTGCTGCTAAAGGATTTGAAGCCAACGTTTGTTCCTGTCTGTTCTGTAACTTACGCTGCAGGCGCGGTTTCGATCGAGCCGCCAGCAGCTTCAATCGCGACTTTTGCGCCTTTGGTAACACCGAGTCCGACCAATTTCACTTTTTTATTGATCGAACCTGACAAAAATACTTTTGCGCCGAGCGCCTTGTGCGATACCACGCCTGCTTGTTGCAATGCTGCCAGATCAATCGTGTCTACTGGCATTGCGGCGATTTCTGACAAACGCACCTGAGCGATGTCGTTACGCGTGAGCGAAATAAAACCACGCTTGGGGAGACGACGCTGAAGCGGCATTTGACCGCCTTCAAAGCCCACCTTGTGGAAACCGCCCGAACGCGACTTTTGGCCTTTGTGACCACGACCAGCAGTTTTGCCCAAGCCTGAACCGATACCGCGACCAACGCGGCGGCGATTCCTGGTGGAGCCTTCTGCAGGTTTGATGTTATTGAGTTCCATTGTGTTCTCGCTAATTTTTCAGGTATTGCCCGACGGTTGGCGTTTAAGCTTCGACGCGGAGCAAATAGCTCACTTTATTGATCATGCCGCGGTTCGATGGCGTATCAATAACTGTGACGGTTTGATGCGGCTTTTTCAAGCCCAGACCATGAACGCATGCTTTATGCGCTTTCAGGCGACCGATGATGCTCTTGGTGAGCGTCACGGTGATAGTTTTTTGGGTAGTCATGTTTTGCCTCTGTAATCTTTAAGCAAAAATCTCTTCGACCGTCTTACCGCGCTTGGCAGCAACTTCCGACGGACGGCTGATTTGGGACAAACCATCGAGCGTAGCGCGAACCACGTTGTATGGATTGGTTGAACCGTGGCATTTGGCCGAAATGTTGGTAATGCCCATCACTTCGAATACTGCGCGCATCGCGCCGCCAGCCTTGATACCAGCACCTTCGGGAGCCGGCTGCATGAAAACCTTGGTGCCGCCATGCTTGCCCATCACCTCATGATGCAGGGTGCCGTTTTTCAGCGAAACCTTGACCAGCCTGCGACGGGCCATTTCCATCGCCTTCTGCACCGCAACCGGCACTTCGCGTGATTTACCCTTGCCCATGCCAATCGAACCGTCACCATCACCAACCACGGTGAGTGCTGCAAACGCGAGAATCCGGCCACCCTTAACTACTTTGGTGACACGGTTCACGGAGATCATTTTCTCGCGGAGGCCGTCGCCCTTGTCTTCTTGCTGATCGTTTCTTGCCATTTGTCGAATCCTTGATTAAAACGTGAGGCCAGCTTCGCGCGCGGCATCAGCCAACGCCTTGATCCGGCCTTGATAAGCAAAACCGGAGCGGTCAAACGCGACAGCAGTAACACCAGCAGCTTTTGCGCGTTCGGCAATACGCTTGCCAACAACGCCGGCGGCTTCAGTGCTGGCACCGTTTTTGACTTGTCCACGCACTTCTTTTTCGACCGTCGAGGCAGCTGCCAGCACTTTCGCACCGGACGCATCAATGATCTGCGCGTAGATATGCGTGTTGGTACGATGCACCGTCATGCGAACAGCTTTGAGACGGGCGATCGTGGCGCGGGTTTTTGCGGCACGACGCATACGGGATAATTTTTTGTCGTTCATTGTGGCCTCGCTTACTTCTTCTTGGTCTCTTTGAGAGTTATCTTCTCGTCGGCGTAGCGCACACCCTTGCCTTTGTACGGCTCAGGCGGACGATAACCGCGGACGATGGCGGCAACCTGGCCGACCTTCTGCTTATCGATACCCTTGATCAAAATTTCGGTCGGAACTGGTGTCTCGCACTTCACGCCCTCAGGCATGGCGTGTACGACCGGGTGCGAAAAGCCCAACGTCAGATTCAACTTTGTACCTGCAGCCGCCGCTTTGTAGCCCACACCGACGAGCAGCAGTTTTTTCTCGAACCCTTTTTCCACGCCGATAACCATGTTGGCGAGCAACGCGCGCATGGTGCCGGACATGGCATTGGACTGCTGTGAGCCGCTGGCCGCTTCGAGCACGATTTTGTCGCCATCTTTCTTGATGACCACGTCGCTCGACGCTGCCTGCTTCAGGGTGCCCAGTGGGCCCTTGACTGTAATTTCATTAGCCGCAAACGTCACTTCGACTTTTGGCGGCACCGTGATGGGGAGTTTGCCTACGCGGGACATGTTGGGCTCCTCTTACACCACGATGCAGAGCACTTCACCACCGACACCGGTAGCACGTGCTTTGCGATCAGTCATCACGCCTTGGGAGGTGGACACAATGGCCACACCCAAACCGTTCATGACAGGTTTAATATCTTCGCGACCACGGTAGACGCGAAGGCCAGGGCGTGAGATACGCTCGATCTTCTCGATAACCGGTTTGCCCGCGTAGTACTTGAGGCTCACGTTTAATTCGTTTTTGCCTTCGATGGTGCGAATGGCGAAGTCTTCAATGTAGCCCTCGTCCTTCAACACTTTGGCGATGGCCGTCTTCACTTTCGAAGAAGGCATCGTCACATCAACTTTTTCCGACTGCTGCGCATTACGAATGCGCGTCAGCATATCGGCGATTGGATCACTCATGCTCATAATATGTCTCCGTTTGCGTGAGGATTACCAGCTTGCTTTCACCATGCCCGGCACTTCGCCGCG
>JAYURJ010000148.1:0-11693 GCA_043756275.1 Betaproteobacteria bacterium
CCCCTCGCTCATTGTGAAGTGGCATTGGAATGACGCCGTGTAGCATGGCGGTCAAGCGGGACGCGCCAAAAGCACGCAGCGCTATACTTGATGCTGCTAAAGGAGAAGCCATGGAACTTTCTGCTGTCCTGACACCTGCCATCGAAGGCGGCTTTGTCGCTTTAAATCCAGAAACTGGAACTACTACTCAAGGTGAAACCGTCGAAGAGGCGCTCACAAACTTGCGCGAAGCTACCGAGCTGTACCTTGAGGAATTTCCATTGACCGTGACGGGCCGCTCGCTGCTCACCACCTTTCATGTAGCTGCGCATGCCTAGTTTGCCGGTCGTCTCGGGTGCGGACGCGGTGCGTGCACTTGAGCGGCTCGGATTCGTAGTTGCTCGCCAGCGCGGCAGCCACATTGTTCTCCGTCGTGCGTCTCAAGGGTGCGTTGTGCCCAATCATCGCGAATTGAAAACCGGCACGCTTTCAGGCGTGCTTAAACAGGCGGGTGTATCGGTTGAGGACTTTGTCAACGCGCTCAAGGCCTGACACGGCGTTGGGTCGGAAGACGTCACACCGCGAATATTGCCGCTGGATCACAGCGCAATCGCAAAAAATCCAAACTGACAAATTGGTTTTTGCTGCACGATAGACTGCTTGAAACCAAGCATCCGCGCGCCTCACCGGACATTTTGTGCCTGCGAAGCCCGCCGATTCTTGAGTTTGGCAATTTTCGGTCGGTTTCCCTCAAAAACTCACCTGCACCCCCGCCTTCACACCGCGCCCAGGCAACGGTGCCAATGCCCGAATCGTATCGATCGACGACGCGCTGTATGCCTTGCGGTCGCCAAGGTTGTTGGCTTTCAAAAAGAAAAGCGCAGACGCGTAGGGCAGTTTGAGGGTGTACAAAACTGCCGCGTTGACGAGCGTGTAGCTATCGATCGCGCCAAACAGATCGATGGCGGGCACACGATTTTGCTTCGCGGCGTATTCGATCTCCGCCCGCAGCGCCCACGGGCCGCTCGCGTACAAGGCCGCGGTACTCAACCGTAGCGGCGCAATGCGCGGCAACGGCTCGGCGTTGGTCGCATCCTGCGCACGCGTGAGGTCGGCTTTCATTTCCCAATCGAGTGTGTATGGTTGATCCACCAGTCGGAATTTGGTTTCTGCCTCAAAGCCGGTCAGCCGCGCTTTTACGCCCTGATAGCGAAATTCCGGCAGGATGCCCGCCGCGCACGCAGACTGCACCGACGTGCCGTCGCCACAATCTGTCACCCCGGCATTGCCTTCAGCATCGCGGTCTATGCCAGTGCGGCGCAAGGCGATAAAGTTGTCGAACCGATTCGCAAATACGCCGAATCGCGCGGAAGATTTTCCGGATGTGCCCCATTTCCACTGCACACCAAGATCCAGCGCAGTTGATTTTTCGGCTCGAAGATTTGTGTCGCCGACTTCATATGCGGCCGTGGCGATGTGCGGTCCATTGGCATACAACTCGTAAAACGCCGGGCCACGTTGGCTGCGGGCCACATTCCCCGTAATGCTTGTGGCGCTGTCGAGCTTGAACAACACGCCCGCCGAAAGACTGCTCACGTTGAATGTCTTTTCCGATGCCGAGCCGAAACGATCTATACCGGTATTGGCTGCACCGGCAGACTCGATACGATTTTTTTCTGCCCGCGCGCCAAACGAAAACTTCCAGGCCTCGATCTTGATTTCTTCATACGCGAACACAGCCTGATTGCGGGTGTTGGTGTCAGGCACAAAGGCCTCCGCGCCCAAGGCCGCGAATTTGAATCTCTCGCCCTGCACGCCCACCATGCCGGCAAACGAACCCATTTGCGCGTGCCGGATTTCAATGCGGACATCGCTACCCTTGTTGGTGAACTGCGTGCCGACTTCACTACCCTCAAGCTCGACGTGTTTATAATCCGTGCGACCGCCGCGTACGCTCACGCTTTCAATGATGCCGCCCAGTTTGCCGATTTCGCCCGAAAACGTGGTGCGCGACTGCTTCATATCGATGGTCACATCGGCTTCCGCGACCGTACCGTAGCGTGTTTTGTATTCGGATTGCGAGACCCCGACATAGCCGCGATCAAACGTGAATGACCCACCGATTGCGCCGCCTTCGCTGCTACTGGCTGAATTGACAATGCGATCCCCCAATCCTGCCGATGCTGGCACCTTGTAGTTATCGGTATCGCGACGAAATCCATCGGCGTGCAGCGCGAACTGGCCGTTGCCACCTTCAAACAGTACCGAGTAGCCGCGCTCTTTCTCAGCACCGCCAAAACGGCTCTCCACAGAACCGCCAAACCCTTTGATCGCCTCACGCGGGATGCGGTTATCAATGACATTGACCACCCCGCCAATCGCCGTCCCGCCATACAGCAGCGCGCCCGGTCCGCGCAACACCTCGACACGCTCGATGGCGAGCGGATCAATCGTTGGGTTGTGGTCGACGCTCACGCTGGATGCGTCGAACGATGCACCGGCATTGCTGAGGATACGAATACGGTCGCCATCCAGCCCGCGGATGACTGGTCTGCCGGCGTTCGGGCCAAAAAACGAATTCGACACGCCGGGCATGCCGTTGAGCGTTTCACCCAGCGTCGTGCCACGCTTGAGGAATAATTCCGGACCGGCCAGCACCGATACGGGCGCAACAATGTCGGCATCTTTTAGTGGATTGCCGGTCACTACGATGGGGTCGAGCTTCTTTGGTTCTGATGCAGAATTGGCATCGTTTATGGCTTGCCCGGAGGCATTGGCACTAGTGGCAAGCAGCAGCGCAGGGGTCAACGCGGAAAAGCGGATTTTGGACAGCATGGGAATTCCAATCGCAAAAGCACAGGATCAGGTCGCCGTGCAACAGTGCACGGGACCACCAAAAACAAACAGTGCTTTAGATGCGCGGAGGGGCGCGGGCGAGGAATGGCCTGAACTGCGTTGCAGGAGGTGCAGATGCGAGACAAGAGGAAATTCTAGTGGCAGGCGGCAACAACACAGGAATGGCCTGCAAACCATTGCCAGCGTGACTATCGAGCGCAAATGCCGCACTCCACTCGTCGCAACCCAACCCTTGCTCGTGGCCGAAGAAAACGGACAGCAGGTTTGCTGCATTGCTGCCAGACGATATTGAAGGAACGGCGTCAGTTGTATGCGCGAATTGGCCATGCGCAACCGCATGCAAGGGCACCACGAACAGCGATGTCAGTTGCGCAACTAGCAGCAGGCATGCAACCAGCCGCGCGCGAAGCTGGCGGCGGGTGTCGTTTGATTTGCTGGACGGGGTGTTGAGCATGCTGGAGGGCGCTGACGGGTTAGTTCGTTAATGCAACAGTGTAGCGCGAAACATGGTCATCTGCTTCCGGCGATTTGCGTGTTTTAGCAAACTCTATATCTGGCGGGCTTTAACAGGCATTATTGCCCTGAGAACCTCGCCAGTGCTAGTGTTTCGATAATTTTTAGAAACCCACCCTCGCTAGCTTGGGTCTTAATTTTATCTGCCGAACCGGAACACCGAAATAACGCAAATGAATTCGGGTTCTGCATCAGAGGTACCACGCGGGGTGAATCGCGCCCGGCGTAACGCATACGAGACACTGTTTCCGAAGTCCGCAGCGGGAATCGAGTATCTGACTGTCGACTCCACAACCGTGCCTTCCCTGTCCACCTTTATCAACATCTCGACTACGCCGTCTATCCAATTAACCACCGCTGCACGCGGGTATTCTGGCTTCGCGCGACGCACGTATTCGAGGCGCGTCCCTCCAGGCGAGACTGGATGGCCAGTAAATTTTTCAGCAGGCAACGCTGATACTGAAACGACCGGCTCTCCGTTTTTGGTTTCAAACCAAACACTCACAGTACCTTTACTTTCCCGCAATTTGCAGGCTCTCCCGTCTGCCGCCGGACTGAATCGCCAATCTGGAAGTACCTCGCGTATTGCTTTTACGAATTTCTCTTCACCTTCGCGCTCCTCAAAGACCGGGGACCGAAGTACGCCCTCAGTGGTCACAATTCCTGTCAACCGTATTTCGACTGACGATTTGCCCGCTGGATCCTGCTTAGGATGCGTAGGAGGAACAACCAAGATCGTCCGCGCGTACGTGTTCTTTTCATTGATTTCCACGGGCTCAGAGCTGCAAAAAACCGCAGAGGCGAAGGTCAAAAGCAAAATAAATGTCAATAAGCGCATACGGAACAATTCCAGTTAGATATTGGTTACTCCCGCTCGAATACCGCAATCGATTCAACATGCGCTGTATGTGGAAACATGTTCACCACGCCCGCCGCTTTCAATGTAAATCCCTGCGTATGAACCAGCACATCGGCATCGCGCGCCAGCGTGCTGGGGCTGCAGGCAACGTAGACGATGCGCTTCAACTCCGGCCTGAGATCGGGGCCGAGTAACTTGCACACTTCCAGCGCGCCGTCGCGCGGCGGATCGATCAACATCTTCGTCACCGCTGGGACTTTCTTCATCGCCGTTTCCTGATCGGTATACAAATCTGCCGCGAAAAAATGCGCGGCATGCGCCAGACCATTTCGCGTCGCGTTGTCGATGGCGCGCTGCACCAGCGACTCGCTGCCCTCGACACCGATCACATGCGCGCCCAGTTTTGCAATCGGCAAACTGAAATTACCCAGCCCGCAAAATAGATCGGCGATGCGCTCGCCGGGCTGTGGTGCCAGCAAATCCATCGCCCGTTTCACCATCAATCGATTCGCCGCGTGGTTCACTTGCGTAAATTCGGTTGGTCGAAAATTTAGCTCAAGACTAAATTCTGGCAATCGGTACGTCAATTCGGGCGCATCGAGCGGGTACCACGGCACTGCTGTGTCCGGCCCTTTGACCTGCACCCACCACTGAATTTTGTGGTTATCGGCGAACATTTTCAGTATTGCTTCGTCAGCGGACGTCAGTGGCTCAAGCAGCCGCAAAACCAACGCAGTGACTGCTTCACCAACGGCAACTTCAATCTGCGGAATACGATCCCGCTTATCGAGTGTGCTCAGCATGTCGCGTAGCGGGTCAATCATCCGGCCGACACCGCCAGCCAGCACTTCGCACGAATGCATATCAGCCACATAGCTGGATTTTTTCTCGCGGAAACCAACCAGCACACCACCCTTCTTGGCCACATAATTCACCGACAGCCGCGCGCGATGCCGGTATTCCCATTGCGCCGCATAAATCGGCGGCAGGATTCGCTCTGGTGTGACCTTGCCGATACGCGCAAGATTATCTTCCAGCACGCGCTGCTTGGCCGCCACCTGCAATCGAGGCTCAATGTGCTGCATGGCGCAGCCGCCACAAATCTCATAAAAACGGCAGCCCGGTGCCACACGGTCAGGCGAGGCCCGTAATATTTTCACAAGCTTTGCGGTTTCAAAATTCTTTTTCTTGCGCGACGGTTGGTACTGCACCAGCTCACGCGGTAACGCGCCTTCGATAAACACAGCTTTGCCATCCACATGCGCAACGCCACGCCCTTCGTAATCGAGCGATTCGACGCGAGCGGTTGGCGATTCCTGGACTGGAAAATTCATTTATCAGGTAACAGCAAGATATGTGAACTATAAACTGGCCGGTGGTGGATAGCACCGGAAGAGCGCGAATTATACGTTGCAGCTCGGCAATACCTCACAAGAAAAAGGGCACCGCGAGGTGCCCTTTTCTTGTCACAACCAATTTGCAACGTTACGGCTTCTCGCAATCTGATCTGAACGGATCGAACGTTTGCCGCTGAATATCTTTGGTGACTGGCACACCGTTGACATCGTAAGTCATCTTTCCCGCATTGCCGTCAGCGAACTCAAGCCGCATAGTGCCGACCTGCGTGAGATTGGACTGATTGATCGGCATAAATGGAACAGCATCAAATCTTGGTCCCGTGGTGCGGTAAATAGCGCCAGCGAAGACGCTCGTGTTGGGTCTGTCTGGCGGGCTGGCGAGCTTGTCGCCACGTGAAAGAATCAGCCACATGCCTTTTCCGGTGGCATCGTAGGTAAATAACGTAGCAAAAATAATATCACTCTGGTGCGTCAAATTGATGCCCCACCCTGATTCATTCGGATTCCACCACAGATCCTGATAGTTATCGTTGAACGTGCGGTTCGCTCCAGAGAAGTTGCAGATAGGCTGCGTGGCAAAGGTTTGTTTGCTGATGCTCTTAGTCACCGTGCGGTTTACATTTTCAACGCGAACGTTGTACACCAGCGTGCCGTTGTCCGGCCCGGAAAATGTCAGCCGCATACTGCCGACTTCGGTAAGGTTTGCGCTGGTGAGCGGTGTAAACGGAACCGCGTTAAAGGCCGGCCCGGTGGTGCGATAAAGCAAACCTTGGTAGCTGCCATCGGGTTGCCGATCACCGCGAGACAAAATCAGCCACATGCCTTGTCCCGCATCGTCGTAAGTAAATAGCGTCCCGAAGATGATGTTGCCCTGATGATTCAGGTTCATACCCCAGCCACTCTCTGATTCACCGGCCCACCAGAGCGAGGTGTAGTTAGTTGTTGCGGTGCTGAAACTCGCGGTCACGTTGTAACTGGCTGGCGTCAGATCGGTCGGCACCCAAGGGGCGACGTTCAGGTAATAAGTGCCCGGCGTGACCTGCCATGTGATGCCAAAATCGTTCGAGCCCACGTCAGCGTCATCATTGGTGGCCGTTTGCTTGCTGGTGGCGAGCGTATCGCCATTGGCCGCCAATAGCCCGCCAATTAAATCGTAGCCTCCACCCGATTTCACGTAGATCGTGCCCGCCTGCGCCACATTGATGCGGAAAGTATCGATATCGCCAACAGCACCTAGCGTTGCCGTTCTGGGGACACCAAATGTCAGCACAGGTGCCGACTCGGTCGGCTGGTTGGGGGCATCATCGGCGGGAACGGCCCCGCCATCAAGTATCGACGCAATTTGCGGATAGAAATAATCGAAACGTCCATAGTTGGCGTTCTCGGTGGTGTTGGTACAGGACAATCCAGATGAACCATTACGCAAAGTCGAGCTGGACAGCACACCACGCAACTGCAAAGAGCCGTTGCTCAATGTAAACAATCCTGACCCTGAAGAGCCTTGTTCGATAATGCCGCGGCTGAACAGGATGCCGTACATCTGTTGCTCATAACCTTGCAACCGAATCAAACCGGTCGTGGTACCCGGCACAGATACGGTGCCAATGGCGGCTTTCATCAAATCGCCCTTGGGATGGCTGATCGAGACGATCGCGGAATTGGCCGCCAATACGCCTGCATTCCAGCCGGCGAAGATGGCCCCAGCCGGCGGAGGTTGGTTCATGGTGAGTAAAGTGGAGTCGACGAACTGGTTGGTAAATACAAGTTGCGCGCCGCCACCAATACTGACGGAGTCGCCGGGCACAGAACCGCTACAGCTGGCCGCTTCGTAAAACCAGCGGGTTTCAATGCTGGCAGCTTCGGCTTGGGTTGAAATGCAATGGTTGGCGGTCAACAGGAAATTTTGCTGCGAAGGCGAATTGATCAGCGTGCCAGTACAGAGGAATATTTCACCACCGCTCATGAACGACATGAGCGCGACGGACTTCCTGCGCTCCGAAATGGCGGTGCCATTGAGAGGGTCGTCAGCAATCGTACAATTGACGTTGACCGTACAGGCACCCGCCGCACCGATCCCCGTTGCCGCTGGCAGTGCAGGATTGGCGACACCTTTCAATGTCCAAGGCGACTCCTCAAAATGTCCCACTTCCTCAATCTTGATTTTTAGCCCATCAACGTTTTGTGTCGTGAACAACTCAATAATCTGCGTCGCACCCTCAGTGAAAGGCGTCCAGATTTCGCCATTCACGGCCACCCGTAAAGGCACCAGTGCTGCGTCATCGCCCAGTCGGCCAACCACGCGCAATTCGCCTTGCGTGAGCCCTGACGGCAGCATGATCCTGGTGCGGATGCCTGCGGCACCCGCAGAACTCACGCGAAAGTGTGTGGCATAGCCGCCCTCATTCAACTGTTGCCATTTGGCGACACTGGCCGCTACTCCGCTCGGAAAAACCGAGCCGACCCGACGCGGCGCAGAACCCCGCACGGGTGGCGTTTTAATGCCGAGCATTGCTGACAGCCCGGCAACTTTGGGTTGCACAAACTTGCTGTTCTCTGCCGCTATTGCCAACTGCTTCGCACTTGGTGCGAGTTCGATGCTCGTGATGGGTGCGGTGCTGGAACGCAACGTCACCCTTTCGTCCGGCACGCCACTCAATTTCACACGACCAGGCATTTCTGCGGCAGGAGCAGCCGCAGCCGCTGCACCCACCGAAAATAATCCGATGGAGCCAACCGCCAGAAATTTTAAAAAAATTGTTGGGATACGCATTGTTAAACCCTCGTTCTCATCCATATCTCCCTACCTTTAGAACACTTTCAACAAGCGTTGCAAGCCCAGCCACTGTTGCGCCCAAAATCCGCGACCATAATCTGCCCCGTCAAGCTGATCGCGTACGCCTGTTGACGGGTAAATGTTTTCAAAATTTGCAGTGCGGAAGATAACATCCCACACCGGGAACAACACCGCAAAATTGCAGCCCTGCGCCCGGCCTTCATGCCCCACCCCTATACCGTGGTGGATGCGATGGAACCTTGGACTTACCAACAGATATTCACCAATACGGCCAAATGAAATCTTCAGATTCGCGTGCGACAGGCTTTCGATCACGCGCGTGGCAACAATGATGGTAACAAACTGCACGGGTGCCACACCGATCAATAATGCCACCAGCGCAAACACGCCGTCCATCACAAAATCATCCAGCAGATGATTGCGGTCATCAGACCAGAAACTCATCTGCCGCTGTGAGTGATGCAGACTATGCAACGCCCACCATAAATTAATTTGATGCTGTGCCCGGTGTAGCCAATAAGCGACAAAATCGAGAATGACGAGGTAGAAAAAAAACGACAGCCACGGCGAATCATTGAGAAACGGCAACGCATCCTCCAATTTCCATGGAATGATGTCGCGCATGCGCATTTCGCCATCGAGTGCATCCACGATCGGCACCAGCAACAAAAACATCAACAGCGGCACAAATCCCAAACGATGCAACATGGTGTAAATCATATCCACCCGCCTGGCACTTTCATCAATCTGCACTTCAGCCGGATACAGCTTTTCTGCGATGCCAAAAAACACGGCAAGCAAGGTAATTTCAATGGCACCGATCAGGAAAAACTCGGTGCCGTCGAACGCCTGCTCGGCATATCCACCCATCCCCAAGGCATGCACGACCGGCAACACACCGGTTTCAAACACATGCCCGTGCAATGCTGCAAATAGGGCTGTCAACGCGTTGATTGACTCGTCAAGCATCTACTTTTTCCATTGCGGGTGTTCCGTGACACGCGCAAAACACAACCCTTTGGCCTTTAATCCGCCAATCAGTTCATCAAAACGCAAATAAAGTGCGTCTTTTCTTGACCATATTCCCAGATGCCAAAGCAGGATATCGCCGTCTTTTATGTTACGAATCTGCGTTTTGATCAGTTGATCGGATGGAAATTTTTCGCTCGGCAATTCGTCGCCCGAAAAACCTGCTGCGCTCCACGGCACGTGACTGAAGCCGCATGATCTGGCAAATCGCGTGACGTTATGCGTGAGCTTGCCGCCGGGCGCGCGCCACACGCCATCAAACCCCCGCCCAGTCATGGCCTTAAACGCGCTCTCAGGCCGTCTGAGTTCGGCGCACACGCCTGCTTCATCGAGTATCTCGCCGGATTTTTCACCTGCGGGAATGTAGCTGACTTTATCGGTGCCCACATCGCGCTTAAAAATCCAATGCCGCCATGTGTGCGATCCGAAGGCATGTCCTTCGTCGGCGCGCGCTTTCCAGAATGCGCTCCATGACGGGTCAAGCGAGGTATCACCGCGTTTGGTTTTTTCATTGGCCAGAAAGAACGTCGCTTTGACGTCATGCTTGTTGAGTACTGCTGCCATTGCTTCTGCGGGCTGCATATTGCCGGTGTCGAGCGTGAGGTAAACGATGCCTCGGCAACTCTCCGCCATCACCGGAACCGCTGACAAGAGAATCAAAACACCTGCGACCCAGCGCCTCATCTGACGGTTCGTTTATTTGCGCGCAGCGTGATTAAAAAAATAAATGCCATGCGGCGACTTGCCCACCGGGATCTGCTTGATGATTTGCCTGGTTGCCATGTCGATGACTGTCACTTTCTTGATCCAGCGCGAGGTCACCCACAGTTGCTTGCCGTCTTTGGTCAGTTCCATACAATCCGGCCCGCCGGGGACGTTGATCGTGTCGATCACCGCGAGCGTGGATTGGTCGATGATATTGACGGTGTTCGACACCCGATTGCTGACCAGCAACCGTTTGCCGTCGCCCATTGCGAGGAAGTTATGGGCACCCTTGCCGGTGACGATTTTCTTGATCGTTTTTTGCGTTCTCCAGTCGATGACCTGCACGTAATCTTCGCCCGTCATGCCAATGAGCGCGTACTTGTCATCCGGCGTTAACCAGACACCGGCGGGCATTTTGCCGACCGGCATTTTCCATTTCATGCTGTGCGCCTTGAGATCGATCGCGGCCAGCTCATTCGAATCCTGTAGCGTCACAAAAGCGAGCGAGCTATCGCCATTGAAGGCCACATGGCTGGGCGCTTTTGGCGCAGGCAGACGCTTGATCAAGCTGAAATCGGCCCCGTTGTAAATATCAACGCGATCAAGCCGCAAACTGACCGAGACGAACCATTTTTTATCCGGGCTGAAGCCAATTTGGTAAGGGTCGGAAATTTTATCGAGCCGACGTTTGACTTCACCAGTCAAGGGATTGAGGAACACCAGATCGTTCGAGGCCGCGTTGGCAACGATCAAAAACTGATCGTCGGGGGTCGCCATCAGGTGATGCGGCTCCTTGCCAACCGTGATGCGTTTGGTTTCGACCATGGTTGCCTTGTCGATCAGGCTGACCGTGCCTTCGCCCGAATTGAGCACGACCACCACCTCGGCACGGGCGATGACCGACCACAGGCACAACATACTGGCGACGCACAGAAAAAATCTGGATTTCAGCCTGCTAACGTTCACAAAATGCCCTTCGAATCACAAAGTATCAAGTCGATTTCAAGACGAAAAAGAGAGTGCGCATGCTAACATGACACGTTGTAAGTAACGCCTTCGCACACGCCGCCGCCGACCTGATTTCACGCCAGATGACGATTAAATTTTGCCCCCAATGCGGCGCCGGAAAAATTGAAAAGCGCATTCCGCCGGGCGATGATCGTGAACGCGAAATCTGCGCCGATTGTGGACACATTCATTACATCAATCCGAAGATCGTGGTCGGCAGCATTCCCGTTTGGGGTGAGCAAATTCTGCTCTGTAAACGCGCCATTGAGCCGCGCTGCGGCAAATGGACTTTACCGGCAGGCTTTATGGAAGAAGGCGAAACACTGGCCGAGGGTGCCGCACGCGAAACGCTTGAAGAAGCCGGTGCCCGCATCACGGTGGAACAACTTTATGCCAGCTACTCCCTGCCCGGCATCAGCCAAGTTTACGTTTTGTTTCTCGCCAAACTTGATGACCTCAATTATTCGGCCGGTATCGAAAGCCTGGAAGTGGCACTTTTCCATGAGCACGAAATTCCCTGGGATGAACTTGCCTTCGCGGCCATTCGGGAAGGGCTGAAACGGTATTTTGCTGATCGGCTACAGGGCAAATT
>JAYURJ010000149.1:0-11621 GCA_043756275.1 Betaproteobacteria bacterium
TGAACCCCTCGTCGCCAGGGTTGAGGCGGGAGAAAAGCACTGAGATACTGTCGGCAGATGCGGTATAGGTCGCAGCAGCGCCGTGCAGCAGCGTCGTCCCACTGGCACCTGCAAGACTAACCGTCGGCAACCCAGGCGAAGGTCTTACGCGAAGGCTCCCTGCGACGAGCGTCATTCCCGTCGGCAGCGTATCGGATATCTGCACGTTGGTTTTTGCAGCCTCGACACGACCAAGATTCGCATACCGAAGGGAAACGGTGTACCCGCCACTTGGCGAAACACCAAAATTCTGGCTGATCCATTTGATTAGCGAGACATCCAGATTGGGCGGTGGTGGTGGCCCTGCAAAAACATCGACATGATCGACGTTAGGGGGGATCGGCAGACGACCGGGAAGAATACTCGTCGCGGTGACCCGCACCTCGTCAGCCGTTCCACTTGGTGCCGACGACGGCACGGTGACGACAACGACAAATCTGAACGATTGGCCGGGAGCCAGATTGATATTTCCAGTGAGCGGAACCGCGCTATCGGCAACGCCGTCTCCGTTGGCATCTGCAAAAATTTGCACATTTGAAAAATTGAATGTCCCGGCAAGATTGCTCACTGAAATGTTGTACGTGTCGGCGAGCGGTCCGTTAACCAATGTGTGTGGAAATGTCTGCGTCCGGCCCGGCGCAACTACTGCAACCTGATCGTTAAACAATATTCCATTTTGCGTAGCCACAACCAAGCATTGATTGGTAACGGCATTCAGAACATTGTTCGCGCCCGTGATCGCCGCAGGTCCGTTGGTAAACGCGGCTGGATTGGTTGCGCAGTCGGCGTTGCCTGGCCCAACGTTGGTGACGCTGCTGACGGTAACGACGCATGACGTCGTGCCTGCATTCATTGTTCCAGCTAAAACGCTGATTGTGGACGGCGCCGTCAGCGAAACCGTCGCGGCACAACCTGTACCGGTGACCGTCGCCGATGCACCGACTGTGAGGCGAAGACCGGCAGGTAGCGTATCAACAAAAGCTATTCCAGACTGGGCTGGATTGCCTGCGGTATTGGTCAACAGAAAGTTAAGTGCTGTGCTACCGCCTGCTGAAATCGACGGTGCTACAAAACTCTTGGTCAATGTGGGCAACGGACTCGCGGGCCCAACGGTGACCTGAACCGGGTTTGTCACGCTGCTTTGCGGGGTGGCGCCGACTTGTTGGGTGCTAGTCGCGGTATTGGATATTATCGTGCCGGCCGGGGGAATGGCAGCATACGCAAGCGTTGTGCTGATGATCACAGCCGCAGTCAAAAACAATCTCCCGCCCAACCTTGCGCACAGGCCAGGAAGGAGTCGTTTCAGTTCTGGGGACATGCGCTGGTACATCATCGAATAACCTTAGCCCACTTGCCTGTCAAAAACAGCGTAAAAAATCACCTTATCCCTCGGCGTTACAATCGTTCACATTGGTCACGACATAAAACAATCCAGTTGCTGCGCGCCGGGTCCGTGCCTGCAAAACCGGCGGGCAGATATACATTACACATCGTTGATCTTCACGCAAAATTGCAACGTAAATGTTCCGTTTGGCGGGACTGGCGTAGCCGCCGTCGGCGATGACGCAGCCGCGATTGCCCCGGTAAATCCGGTCGCATAAGGTCCGCCACTCAGTGCAATGGGACCCGTCACTGCTGGGGCACCACAACCGGTTGCCAACGTTGTATTTGGCGGAACAACGTCGGACACATTGATGTTGGTGATATTTGCCGCGCTGGTATTGGTGCCAACAATCAAATACGAAATACACCGGCCAGGTACAGTATTCGCGCTGGCAACGATTGCCATGTTGCTCCACGGTGCATTCGGCGTGCTACCGGTGAGTGTGGCGACCGGTGTGGTCACACAAGACCCAGTGCCGGCAGGCAATTGCTGGTATTTATCCAGTTTTAAACCGTCGGACAGTGTGGTCTGGTCATTTGCCGAGGCGGTGCTTGCGCCACCGTTATAGGTTGCGGTGATTGTCGTCTGATTTGGCGGGCTGCCAGCCATTGCGGGCGCATTAACACGAACGAAGATCGTTTGCGTCCCGTTTGGCGGCAGCATGAAGGTAGTAGTGCCGGCAACGATTGGCGTGTCGATGCCAATATCGAGCATGCCATTCATATTGGTGTCAACGTATGCTGTCGATGTCCACGTATATGTGGGCACCTGACTATTGGTCAAAAAGCCGGTCGGGAACGTAATCGGCTCAGTTAAGTTGCCGTTATTTGTCAACGCATGTGTGTACGTCACGGCCCCACCTGGCACGGTGCTCTGCATGCCGTTGGGTGTGATCGACACGTTATGGACAGGCTGAATCGTGACCTGGTCGCGTTTAGTGTCGAATACCGCCGCATCGGATTGCTGCTGTACACGAAATTGAATCACGTAGGCGCCGGGCGCGGCATAGGTTGGCGTTGCCATCGATCCCGAATTGGTTGACGGCACAACGACCTCAGCACAGATGAGTCGGCTACCGCCCACAGAAATAGGTGTCGCTCCGGTCGATGTGATCGCCGCCCCGGCTACGGTTGAACAATTGCCCGCGCCGCCGTCAAGCTTGAATGCGACAGCCCACGCCGTCGGCGGATTAGTCAGACCCACACCCGTTGGCACAGAAATGTAGGACGAACTCAGGTTGTAAATCTGCGCAACGGAACTGGTGTTATTGACATAAAGCTGAAAGCGGGTGGTGGTGGTCGCAGCGATCGCTGGCGTCACCAAATTCGTCGTGATGACAGCAAGATTGTCCGGTCCGAGGCCTTGGGCTGCCATCGCTCCACCGACCACGGACAGATTATTGGTCAGGTCAACGGTGCTCGCGGCAATCGCGGTCAATCTATTGGGGACCGTTTCAGTCACTGTATTGTTGAAGAACGAGGTCGCTCCAACGGTGATCTGAAAACCATTGCCCCCGTTGTTGCCAGGCGCTGCAGCCATCGGCAGCGTAGCAGTAATAACCACAGGGTAGCCGCAACGCAGCGGCACCGAGGTACTCACAATGTAGGGCGCCGGGCAAGTTCCGCCACTTGGCACTGGAATAACACCAGTGTCAGGCGCGGAGTTGCCGTTGCTATCGAGCAACGAAGTCATGCCGTTGGCTGACAGAATCTGGAATGTGGTGTTCGCTGGAAACGTACATTGGCCCGTCGCCGCATTATTTGCCGGGCTGCATGCCGAGCCATTGAGCGGCGTATTGAGGATCGAAACGTCAAAACTATCCGGACCATTTCCAGTATTCCAGATGACGTCGGTCCAGCTAATGGTCTGACCGGGCGCGGCACTGGCCACCGTGACTGGTTCGTTATCCGTCAACCCAGTCGTTGTCGGTGAACCGTTGGCGACGACACCAGCAGTTTGCACCACTGAATACAGGACACTGTTGGTATTTGCTGAAGGCACGTTGACGACCTGATTCATCATCGTCATTGAATTGAAAAAAGTATATGTGTATTGGTATGTGGCCGTATTGGTCGTTGCGGGTTGCGTGGCAGGAATGGTCACGGCCAAGTTTGGCGCGATTGTCACCTGAAAAAACAGGTGACCTGATGTTGACCCTGGCACTGTTATCACGGTTCCAGAAATCGTACCGCTAACCGCCGTCAGCGGCGCGGCATAAGTAACGCCAACTGGGTCACCGCCCGCCGCGTCTGTCAACGCGGTTACACCACTGCCGCTCCAACGACCAGTACCGGGCACGTACAACCACCCGGACGGCAGCGCATCAGTGATCAACAGATTGTCACCCTGCACCGTACCGCTGTTGACGTACTCAAGAATCACATAAAGCGGCCCGGCATTTGGACTTGCGCCCGACGCGACTGGCGTATATCCGGGAGGTGGAACGCTGGATAGTTTCTTTTGCAACGTTATCGACGCAATTGCGATCGTTGTGGTGTTGGTTTGGCTTTGGGTATTTGCGGTCGGCGCGTTGGTGTCTGTTGCAGAGACTATGATGGTGCCTTGCTGACCAACCGCCGCTGCAACCGGCGTCGTGCCACAGACGACAAAGTTAAACGATGAACCACTCGCCAATGGGCCGCTGGAATTGATTGCGGTACCGTTGTCAGGTGAGCCGTTTTGATCCGTATCGAGATAATAGACCAGACCAGTATGTGCAAACATGCCACCGGTTGTTGGCGGGTTCAGGGCGTAAGTGTCGGCACCGTTACCTGTGTTGGTGATCGTATGCGGATAGCAGACTTGCTGATTTGGCGACACCGATTTCATGCCCGTTTGGGTCAGCGTAAAACTCTTTACCTGAGAAACCGTCGTTTGAACTGTATTGGATGTCGATGTACGCGTCGTCGCGGTATTGTCGACGTACGTTGCCGATGCCTGATTGCCGATGACGGAGTTGGCAGGCGCCATCGCCGCATTCACAATCGACGTGTGCACCGCCATTGTACAAACCATCAAAAAAGCCACTGCAGCAAGAAATATCGCTCTTGGGTTGGCCCGCTGAGCTGAGGTATTCAGATTCATCGTACTACTCCGAGGTTTTTGATCGTATTAATTGAAATGCCTGGGGCGTTCGTTGCGACGCACTAGTTGTTGAGTCGGCAAGCTGACCCGGTTTATTGCGCGATTCGAATTACTTAACCGCGTTATTTGCGGCAATGGGGCCATTTTCGACTTTGAAACGGGCCGAAAACGAGATGGGTTTGTCCGGGGCAAGTTCACCGGGATACCACCGCAGGTAACGGTAATGGCTAAGCGGCACGAGTTGTTCCACCTCGACGCCGTTGGCTAGTCGTACTTTGCGGGTGAGCGGAATTTTTGAAAAATTCTTGCCATCGATGCTGGCTTTTGCATTCGCGGGCTTGATGCTCGCCATGACCAATTCGGTTCTGGCGGGAATTGGCAGTGTTGCCTCCATGCTCTTTAGCGCGGCCTTGGATACATTGGTGTAAGTCGCGACTTCCTCAAGAATGTCACCGGGAGTCGCAATCGCGGCACTCTGCATGACCTCGCGACCACTCTCCAAAATGATCTTCGACCGAACCAGTTTGACTTGCAACGGCTCGCTGGACACCTTCTGTGCCGTCGCGTTGGTGAGGCACGTCGCCGACATTACCCCCGATACTACGATTGATATGAATCGCTTGATTACTTGTTGCATTTTTTGCATTTCCAATTTCCAGCGCTTTGACAAAATAAATTACGGAACTACGAAGTAACGAGTATTTTTTATGACATAGCAGAATTCTCCATCACGACGCGCTCTCGCCCTATCGAAAAAGTCACATATTCGCGAAAATATACAAAAATTCACAATCAATTTACAAATAATTTACAAGGACTTACGACCAAACCATCAGGGGTTCCCCTACTATAGCATGCGGAATGTTATGGGCAACTCGTGAATGCGCGTTCTCCTGCAACGCCGCGCACTTATCTTGGGACGCTATCATCGTCCGGCAACGCCGCCAACCACCCGGCATTGCCAGCGCTGGCTTCGTTAATCGCAGCTACTTGTATCGCATGGCGTGCCAATTCGTCGCCATCAGCACGTAACACCTTGAGCGTCACGGGCCGTTCCGCGATGACGACCTGAACTTTGATTTCCCCACCCCCCGAGTCGAGCCCGATGGCCAGACTATCCTGCCCGCGTGTCATGGCGATGTACACGTCAGACAACAGCTCAGCGTCCAGCAGTGCGCCGTGGACAGTGCGCGCGCTGTTATCCACCTGATAACGATCACAGAGCGCGTCAAGATTGTTGCGTTTGCCGGGATGCAAATCCCTTGCCATCGCCAGCGTGTCGGTGATAGTGCAAATATCAGTCACCGGGGCTTTCTTGAGCCGTCGCAGTTCGGCATTCAAAAAGCCCACATCGAACGGCGCGTTATGAATGATCAATTCTGCACCGGCGACGTAACTTAAAAATTGCTCTGCGATCTCTGCAAACTTCGGTTCGTGCGCCAGATCTTCAAGCATGATGCCGTGCACCTCAGTGGCCCCCTTGTCGATATCGCGTTCTGGATGGATGCGCTTGTAAAAATTGTTCCGCGTCAGGCGGCGGTTAACCATTTCTACACAGGCAATTTCGATGATGCGGTGACCGAGGGCGGGATCGAGCCCGGTGGTTTCTGTGTCCAGCACCACTTGGCGGGTCATATGCCGTCCTTGAATGATTTTGCCAATACCGACTCAACACCGCGATTAGCAAGCTGATCCGCGCGTTCGTTTTCAGGATGGCCCGCATGGCCTTTCACCCAGCGCCATTGGATCGTGTGCCCGGCTGCCAACTTGTCGAGCGTTTGCCATAAATCCGCATTCTTGACCGGCTTCTTGTCGGCGGTCTTCCAGCCGTTTTGTTTCCAGCCGTGAATCCATTCGCTGATGCCTTTCTGCACATACGATGAATCGGTGAACACAACCGCGTCGCAAGACCGCGAAAGCACGCGTAGCGCTTCAATCACGGCGGTCATTTCCATGCGATTGTTCGTCGTGTTGGCGACACCACCGAACAACTCTTTTTCGGTCTCACCAAAGCGTAGGATGGCACCCCAGCCGCCAACGCCCGGATTACCTTTGCAGGCACCGTCTGTATAAATTTCAACCATGCTTATTTCACCACGCGCAGATGTGCAGATTGGTGCGCCGTGCGGGTCACGTCCGGCAACTGTAAGGTGGTGTGCGATTGCTTGTAGCGTGCCGCAGTCGCGAATTTGCGTTCCTTCATTTTTTTGTCGCTCCATGCCGGCGCAATCAGCCGCATCCCTTTGACGCGCTTGATCGCCAGAAGCATGTACACGCCACCTGCGACGCCCCACCAACGATCCCCGGTCGGCTCCATAAACCGGAACCGTCGCTGCCATTTTTCGGTTTCACACGGTGGAATGTAGCAGGCAAGTTGCCCTGATGCAGGCTCCAGCCCCAGCAATTGCAGCCAGTCTTTAATTCGCACCAGCGACACAAATTGCCCCTGCCACGGATACCCGTTTGATGTCCATAACTTGCGGGTGCCGAACAGGCTCCAGGGATTAAATCCAAGCACCAGCACGCGCCCTTCCGGCCTGAGTACACGATCAATTTCGCGCAACACTTCATGGGGATTTTCACTGAATTCCAGCACGTGCGGCATGATGCATAAATCAATACTTTGCGCATCGAATGGCAGTTCGTGAAACTGCGCCTGCACGTGGTTTTGTTGCATCGCGATTTCCGGCGAAACCGTCACCCGGTGCACGATGCGCGATGCGCGCAGCAGATCGATATTCGGCAATCCCAACTGGATCGCATGGAAGCCGAATATGTCCGGCGTGACATTATCCAGCCAGGCGCGTTCGCGCTCAAGCAGATACGCACCTAGCGGCGATTGAAACCAGTCATGTAAACTTTCGTGAATCATAGGTTCATTTTAACGGATTCCGCTTGATCTCCTCTACTGCAATCACCGTTCACCCGGTCCCCGCATTTCAAGATAATTATCTCTGGGTCATTCACAATGATCGGCATGCTGCCGTCGTCGATCCGGGTGATGCAGTACCCGTGCTGGCCTACCTGAAAGCCAATCACCTCCAACTCGCCGCCATCATTTGCAGCCACCACCACGCCGATCACGTTGGAGGCGTCGAACATTTGCTGGACTCACTGCATCTGCGCGGCAAAATCCCGGTCTACGGCCCGGCCAGCGAGCGCATACCGGCGCGGTCCCACGCGCTGCGAGAGGGCGATCAAATCACGCTGCCATCGCTGGGACTCACGTTCGATGTGCTGGATGTTCCCGGCCACACCGCCGGCCACATCGCTTATGTTGGCCACGACCTGCTGTTCTGTGGCGACACCCTGTTTGCCTGCGGCTGCGGACGGTTGTTTGAAGGCACTGCTGAACAGATGACGGCATCACTTGCGAAATTAAAGCGCCTGCCGCCGCACACAAAAGTGTTTTGTGCCCATGAATACACGATGGCCAATATCAAATTTGCCGAGGCTGTTGAACCTGAGAACACAGACTTGAAATTGCGCAAGGCATTTTGTGCCGCCAAGCGGCACCGCAACCTGCCAACCGTGCCCTCCACCATCCAGCTAGAACTCGCCACCAACCCGTTTTTGCGCTGGGATCAACCGGCGGTGCAGGCAGCGGCAGCCGCACGACCCAACCACGCCATCGGCCCAACCCCCTCTCCAGCGCTAGTGTTTGGCGCGATTCGTGAATGGAAGAATAACTTTTGATCATGTCTGAATCTTTCAACATCCGCCCCGCCACCGCGTCCGATGTGGCCACCATCCTCGATCTCATCGGCCAACTTGCGGTGTACGAAAAGCTTGAACATATGGTCACCGGTAGTGAGGCGATGCTACTCAACGCGCTGTTTGGCAACACGCCATCGTGCGAATGCGTGATCGCGCACGACCACGATGCGCCGATTGGTTTCGCGTTGTTCTTCACGACCTTCTCCACATTTCTCTGCAAACCCGGCTTATATCTGGAAGATCTGTTCGTGACTCCCGCCGCACGCGGACAGGGCCATGGCAAGGCTTTGCTAAAACATCTGGCCGCGCTGGCCGTTGAGCGCGACTGTGGGCGTTTCGAATGGCGCGTGCTCGACTGGAACACGCCTTCGATTGAATTTTATAAATCGCTGGGGGCGACCGTAATGCCGGAGTGGCACTTGGTGCGAATGACGGATAGGGAGTTTGTGGCGCTTGCCGGAAAATAAGAATATTTTATTAAACACTAGAACTGGTGCGGCGTTCAGGCCTAAAATGCCTAAAAAGCCACGCCAATACTAGAGTTTAACCAATTTATTCTGGTACAGGATTAACGCGTACCAGCCGCCATCGCATTCTTAAGTACCTCCCAACTCGCGACAGGAATCCGCGCAACGGCCTCTGCGCGCGGGCTGACCTCTGGCCGAAAGACAATGATTTCGCCTATTTGCAGGTGTAACCATTCGTCTCTGTTTCGCGAGCCATGTAAATGCGAAACCAGTACGGCGTTCGTGCCAACCGGTGGTAATTCTGCCAAGCGCCTTGAGCGCGCCGCACCAATATCGAAGCCGGGCCGTGGCGCAGACGGATTGAGGTCTTCGGTAATGTCCACCGCCCCCACGTCCAACAACCGCGCCGTGCCAACACAACGACAAAGTTGCGACGAACGCACTGCACCGACGGGAATTTTCAAATCACGCAAGGCCGCGCCAACGCTTCGCGCGTTTTCTTCGCCGATAGCGCTCAGGTTTGTTGTATCACATTTCTCCGTGACGGTGCCAGTCTCTGAATGGCGCATATACAAAACAAATCCGCCTTTGCGTAAGGCCTCCACCAACGCGGGCCCTTTAAGTTCTTTGGCAGGATCGACAACTGGCAGTGACGGCGGCGCGGCTGGTGGTGTCGTCGGCCCACTGGCGACGGGACCTGCCGGTTGCGGCGCGGGTTGCGCACCGGTCTGTGCATAGGCGTTCAACGCAGCGCCTTCGAGCGCGATAGAAATTGCGACGCAAAGTAGTATTTTTTTCATGTTTGTCTACACGGTGAATTGGAATTGCAAAGCACGCATTCAAGCGTGAATACAAAATGGTCGGCGCGACCTATTTGCGCTGCACGTTCTAAATATGCCTAACCGAATTGTGCCATTTATTGTCCCACCCACAACACAAAACAATAGGAGTCGCTTTCGCTCACTTTTCCCTCACTGATAGAATGATGGATTGCTTTTCCATCACATCGCCATGACCGCCTCCTTCGAATCCACCTTCAAACGCCTGATTCCCGCCGTCGATTTTTGTTCGCTTCGTTTTGTCGAAGAAACCAGCGAGCAGCTTTCGGTACGACAAAACGTTCCCGAGCCGCCGCACACTTGTATTGACCGCGGGGTGATGATTACCGTGATCGACAAAGGCGGTTACGGCTACGCCGCCACCAGCGACATTTCCGAATCGGGCTTGCGTGCTGCCATCGCACGTGCGCATCAATGGGCCAAACTCACGGCGGGGCGCAGTGTTGCTGACTATTCCGCATTCGCCATGCCAAAACCTTCGGGGCATTACCGCACACCTTTACAACAATCCACGCCGCTGTCTAAACGCGAAAAATTCGAGATGCTCAAAGTCGAATCGGCCGACTGCAAAATCGACGACCGGATCATCGATTGGTCCGCATCGTTTTGGACCACGCATACCAAGCAACTTTACGTCACCGCCGACGGTGCAACTGTCGAGCAGGAATTCGACTATCTCGTACCTTCACTAACCGTCACCGCATTCGCCGATGGTGAGGCGCAAACGCGTTCTTTCGGCGGGCGATACAACGGTTTTTGTCAACAAGGTGGTGCGGAAATCATCGCGCGATCCAGCTTTCATGGTTCAGGCAAACAGACCGCCGCAGAAGCACTTACGCTCCTGACAGCCCCCAACTGCCCGTCCGGCAAAATGGACGTGATCCTGATGCCGGATCAGATGATGTTGCAGATCCACGAATCCATCGGCCATCCGCTGGAGTTGGATCGTATTCTTGGTGATGAACGCAATTTTGCGGGCACCAGTTTTGTCACGCTCGATATGTTCGGCAGCTATCAATACGGCTCACCGTTATTGAACGTCACATTCGACCCGACCATGGCGCACCAGTTTGCGAGCTTCGCGTTTGACGACGACGGTGCTGCGGCCAAAAAAGCCTTCATCATCGAAAACGGCATCCTCAAACGCACCCTCGGTGGCACCATCTCGCAGGCACGTGCGCGTGCACAGGGATCGATGGTTGAAGGCGTCTCCACAGCGCGTTCGTGCTCCTGGAATCGCGCGCCAATTGATCGCATGTCGAACCTCAATATCGAGCCCGGCACATCGTCGCTCGAAGAAATGATTGACTCGATAGAAAAAGGCGTGCTCATGCGCACCAATATGTCGTGGTCCATCGACGATTCGCGCAACAAATTCCAGTTCGGTTGCGAGATCGGTCAGATGATTGAAAACGGCAAGCTCGGACAACTCGTCAAAAATCCAAATTACCGCGGCATTTCCGCGACGTTCTGGCGCTCGCTCGCGATGGTGGGCAACGCATCGACACAGGAAGTGATGGGCACGCCGTTCTGCGGCAAAGGCGAACCCAGTCAGGTCATCCGTGTCGGGCATGCCAGCCCGGCGTGCAAATTTTCCGACATCGATGTCTTCGGTGCGGAAGGATAAGGGCCATGCAATCCTACTTTTACAGCCTTGCCGATTTCGTCCAGTCGCAGATTCACAGCGGCGAAACCACCCTTGCCTGGCTCTCGGCTGAGGAATCCAACTTTGTCCGTTTCAACAAGAACACCGTTCGTCAGGCCGGGTCGGTGAAGCAACTCACGCTGACGCTTTCTTTTATCCATAATCAACGTCGCGCTGAATCCGCCATTTCGCTTGCTGGCATTCGCGAGAGTGATCAAGCGTTGGTGAAAGCGACCATCGAATCACTGCGCCGAGATGTGGATGATCTGCCGGAAGATCCGTATTTATTGTTCAACCAGACACCGCAATCGTCCGAGCATATTGGCGAATCAAATTTGCCGTCGGACGCCGACATGCTCGATCAGGTCATGGGCCAGGGTGTGGGCAAGGATCTGGTGGGTCTTTATGCGTCCGGCGTTATTTACAAGGGCTTCGCCAATTCGCTC
>JAYURJ010000150.1:0-11583 GCA_043756275.1 Betaproteobacteria bacterium
CCATGCCAGAGAGTCCATCGGGCGCTACCTACATCGCTACAACAGCTTCCGTCCGCACTCGTCTCTTGACGGCAGAACACCAGATGAGGCTTACTTCAATATCCCGCCGCTAAGATTCGTGGCTTAACCCACGGCAGAAATCCACTTGCCAAGTAAGGAATTCTGTTCAGACGGTCGGGGCCACCTCTCTGAGCGGTAGTCCGTTCAAGGAGGCAGCACTAACCCGGACCGCGCTTTTACTGCGGAAATATCCGATGAGTTGATGGCACCGGTCGCGTTCAGGTCAAAGCGGAAATTGGCCGCGGTGGTGGTTTGGCCAGAACGAGCTTTCACGCCACTGATGTCGCTGGAATTAACGGAACGTGTGTTGTTCACGTCGCCCACTAGTAAGCCCAACGCTGCAAATGCGTTTGTCGCAGTGCCATTCACACCACTCAGCGAAACGGAGGCCCGCCGGTTATCAGCGACCCCTGTGAGTGTGACGATCACATCGTTGCCGGAAATGATGCCTGACGCAGACCCCGTGCTTGCCACAACGGTACCCGCTGCTGAAATAGCGTTGTTGAACTGGAACACGAGGACGTGTCCCAAACCGATTATGCGCGGCTCTATCGTCACCAATCCACCAATGGCTTGGGTTGTATCGAGTTGAATATCAAAGGATCCGACACCTGTATGAGTTTTACGGGATTGCACTGCAACTAGCGCTAGTGCGGCCGACGCGCTCGGCGTTACCGAAACTGGGCTGGAGGCAGTCCCGGTGCCTGCGGCACTAATTGCTGAGGCCCGGCAATCATAGGCGGTGCCGTTAACTAGCCCAGTCACTGAAATGGGGGACGCGGGCCCACTTATCGTGATTGCGCCGGACCCGCCAACATCACAGGTCACGGAGTAGCTGATGATCGGCGAGCCACCATCAGAAGATGGCGGTGCGAATGATAGGATCGCCCGAGCATTGGCGGGCACACCCACGACCTGCGTAGGCGCGCTGGGCACGCTCGCAAAGTTGGCGGTTACGGCCGCGTCCAAACCAAGCGTAAATTGACACGGTCCCGTCCCGCTACACGACCCGCCGCTCCAGCCCACGAACGCCGAACCCGCCGGGACTACCGCTGTCAAAGTTATTGCAGTACCAGAGTCAAATGACGCAGCACACGTCACGCCGCAGTTAATGCCATTGGGCATTGACGTCACCGTGCCGCTACCTGTGCCGATTCGGTTGACCGTCAGCGTTGCTAAAGCGCCAACGCCGATGGCTTCCACAGTGCTGGCAAATGGCTCGGACACGAGAACTTGCCCGCTGCCGTTGCGGATCTCAATGCTGCCGCCGGGTGTTGCTGCGCTAAAGCGAACAATTGCGGTGCGGCCATCGTTAAGCACAATCGTAACTTCGCCGCTATCCGTCAACGAACCGGTGACCGTTGCCGCCGCATTATCGACCGACAACACATTCATGAATTTTGTTTCTCCAGTTGAAGTTAAGCTGACATCGATACGGTGGCCACTCGTAAAATTTGAGTCCACTGAGGACATTGCCCTGATGGCAAGGCTTGCATTGGTGGGGGATACCGCATGCAGGGTCATCGAACTCTGAGGCTTGCCGGCACTTGCCGGGTTAATGACCGTCGCAGTGCGCCCACTAATCGTTGGCAGAAACAGCGTCGGTAATTGGAAAGTCTTGAGCGACGTGCCCGGCGTGTAACGCACACGGTCAAATACAACGACCACGTCAGGCTTCAGGAACACAATCTCCCGATTTGATTGGACACCAGGATTGCCGGTGTTCGGATGATTGAACAGTGTGCCTGCGTTCGCCGAAGAATAAAGATATAACGGTCGATGCGAAAGTGCGGTAAGTTGTCCAGAAGAAATCGGGGGAGGCGAAGCTTCCGAAGTCCACATTCGCACCAGTGTCCCACCCACAGTTTGCGCCACCAAGGCGTGTGCCTCCTGCTCCTGCCAGATGCCGCTGCGTCCGGTCATGTTTGCATCGTTGACGAGCCAACCGTTCTTGTACAGAAGTATCGATAGGCCATCTTGGTGTGCGTGCGACTGGGTGAATGGGCCACTCAAGAAAGAGAGCCAGGTCGCGTTTGTCGCCCAGCTTGTGCGCGCAAACATGTGTCCGGTACCAGAACCGCGGTAGACTGTATTGAGGTCGGTAGCAGCTCCAGTGTCGGTCGCATTGTAGAGGTAATCGAAAACGTAATTGAAGCGGTCTGCCATCTGCCTCACGTTACTGATCGCAAGCTCTGCACGCACACGGCGGGCCATCGGCGTGCCTTGATACAGTTTGGCAAGAGCAAGCAACGCTTCGCGCTGGTAGTCATAAAGCGTGGCCGTTTCATCGCGTGCATGGTCGCCAATGGGGGCAAAGCGATCGCGGGTTGGTGCGATAGAGTGCAGCAAATACGGCATGGTTGCAGCGGTGTGGGAGGTGAGGTCCGCAATCCGGTCCCCGGTAGATTTCTCCCAGAGATAGTAAAGGTAGAACAAGTTCTTCATCGCGGTTCCGTAACCAGTTCCTTCGCGGGAACCTCCGCCGACGTTATCTCTTTCGAATACGGGAACCAATTGGTTCTGTATCTTGGTGGTGCGAAAATGCGTTAGCCATCCATCCGCATCCGCACGGTCGTATTTCGCGACGATGCCGTAAAGCATAGTGGCACGCAGGAACGAATAATAGTAATTGTCGCCCGGGTCATCGAGAGAAAAACCTGTCCACGGATAAGAAACGCCTCCCCATTGCGCCGTGTTGGGATTCCAGACATTGGTAACGGCAAGGCTTGCATAATTCATCCAGCGTGTTCGCTGCGACGCTGTGAGGACGTTGTAACACCAGTCGTACACCAATGCGACGTTGCCTATGAAGTCGCCGACCTCCAAATAGGAATCGCCCGCCACCGTAGCGCGCTGGCCGGCGTTGATCAGCGCCTCTTCGGAGGCAACAAAAGCCTCTGTTCTTTGTACTGCATGCGCGCAGTACTGCGGGAAAGTAGTATTACCACGGATGACGCCGATCATCGCCGAATACCAAGGCTGGTAGGCGTACACCATGGTTGACCCGGCGACTTCGCCATCGACCATGCTGCGAAAGCGCGTGGCTGCGGGAACATTATTAGTCAAATCATCGCGAAGGCGCTGCAGCTCTGCACCCACTAACAAAACACGCGGGTGTGTGCTGGGAATAACCGGTTGCGCGAACACAGTTGTACTGCATAGTGTTGCCAGAACGGTCAGGTAAGTAGCTAAAATAATTTTCATTGTTTCCCCCTTGGCGCAGCAGAAACGATTTACTCGCCAACTAATTGTGCAGAACTGTTGCGCCACGACTGCCACCGCAAAACTTCCGGCGGCAAACCTCGGCTAAACAGCCAAGGGCGAGACACATGATCGCTTGCAATGGATATTTTGACTTGCCGGATCAATAGAATAGCAACACCAAAGAGAATGTCAACAGACGCGGCTTTCGGTAACTGCGCCAACCCGCCACCGAACGTTTTGTCCGACTTTTTCAAATATGAAATAGGGATAATATTATCGACTATCGCCAAGCCAGAGAAGCCCCCTCGTGACAACAATAAATGAGCATAGGTGAGGTTCGTGGCGCTATTCCCGCTGGAAACGCTCGTCAGTGCTGGATCTTGCGAGATTTTTCGTGTTTGATCAATGAGCGCGGGACATATGGGCAATTGGGCGCCCATCCATCGCCCATCGTGTTGCTTCGACAAAAAGTGGTGCAACTCATTAACATTAACCGCGCCGAGTTCAAGATTCGACGCGTCCCAGCTAACCATGCTCATCCTTAAAGCAATTACTATTTCCCTTTCGGACGGGCCGCAAAAGTAACCGATGTGCAGCACAGGTCTTCGGCGGTGTAATGCCGGAACTCAGGCGCGATAGGCAATTGCTTCAGCCGGTTCATCAGGTCTGGACGCGAGGTTCTAAGGTCGACCAGAATATCCATTTGTGCCTCTTGGGCCGCAGCAACGAAGTCGCCAGAGCGCAGCCGGTTCTGGTAAAGAATATCGTTGTTCCAAATCTTCCACTGTCGCTCGGTGTACCGGAGGTAATGGATTGGGGTGATGGTTCGATCAAAGTATGCATAGTGATCGCCGCAATTTACACTGTGCAGGGACAATCCTTCCGTTCGCAGTAGCCGACTTGACTCCTGCATCATGGGGCCTAATACAGCGGGAGTGACGTGTTCCAGCACACTGTTTGAAAACACCAGATCTACCGAGTTGTCAGACAACTCCGTAGCAGTGGCATCCGCTGGCGCATGATAATGAATGCCTGCCACCGCCAAGATTCTCTTCCCGTCACCTGCTTCCGCAAACCGTTGCCAACGAGACCTTACGGCTGAAAGCGACTCCCCGGACGCCACCCCAATTTCCGGGAGGTGGCGTTCGAGATGTTTAAGCGCTGTAGGGACTGTCGCAGGATCAAGGTGAAAATTTAAGTCGTACGTATGGCAACCACGTGCACCGGCTAACGCGTAGCACAATGGAAACACTGGCAGCCACCCGGTGCCGATTTCAAGTAGGTTGCGATCATGAACCGCGTAACCCATGCCTCGCAGAATGTCCTGGTGCACCAACCAGTCGGCTTTAAACGTTGTGTCGATATGTGTGCCTTCGTCGCGGCGCCCTCCTACAGCCCGCTGAAGCAGGTCATTGACTGAAGTTCCCCCTGGAACTTTTGCAAGCAAGCCTTGGATGGCTGCCTTGACTCTCCAATCCATGTGTCCCCTGCCTTTGCCAGTGAAAATTTCTTCTGCCGTACGAGACAGCCCACTTGCGACTCGTTCACACTCCAGTTTCCGTGTTTATCTAGTACGCGAACAACTCTGGAACTGATAGCATGGCTCTAAAATACTCGCTGTCGACATACCGCTCTACGTGTAGGCGGCGCAACGCGTAAGCATCCCACTTATCTGGTTTCTCAACACCGGAGATGTAAGACAAACCTAGCCTATATTCAGCACGCTGAGCTGCGATGCGCACCCTGTCGTCGAACGCCTCTTCACCTCCAACCGGGTAGGCGATCACCTGTACAGGCTTCTCAAGCATCGTCCCGATCCGATGCTTCGAGTGCTCCATTTCGTACTTGAGATTTGCGTCTGTCAACTTGGACAATACTGGATGAAAAACCCCATGTGAGCCAAACTCAATTCCGCAAGTAGACATTTCCGTAATTTGTTGCCAAGTCAGTGGGCCGCTACGTGGATCAGCAATGTGGTCGTGGTCTGGCAAAAGTTGGTTAAAGCAATCGTCGAGCACTGTCAGCCTTATCTGATCCGGAACCTGTTTCAGGTGACGCATCAGTGCTCTCAGCGCGCTTCGACGAGAGGCTGCATTTTCGTCAATTTGAATGACGGCCAACTCCGGAATCGTCAAAGAGTGTGCTGTGGTTGTCATTACTGCGTAAGATAATTTTTCGTACCAGTACATTTCCTGATTGTCGATATAGCCAGTAGAAAGAAAAATTGTTGCAGGGATGTCGAATTGTCGGAGGACCGGGAAGGCGTTGTAATAATTGTCTGCAAACCCGTCGTCAAACGTGACGATTAAGGTTCCGGGAGGAGGCACCTTGCCACGATCAAGGTATTGCAAAAGTGTTGCGAAGGTCGTGGGCTTGTAGTTCTCTTTAACATACTTCATCTGAGTCGAAAAGGCCGCCACAGACGCGCTAACTAGCTCTATGTCATAGGGAAACGAGTTCTCATCTGGAACATCCAGAATACGATGATAGGCAAGGATGGTTACTTCATTTAAAAATTTAGTGCGAAACCCTCCAATGACGCGAATTGCGCCTAAGCGTCCAAGAAGGCCTGCGACCAAGTTTCTTCTTCCAATCATTCTGTGATATTTCTAAGAAAAACGCAAAGGAGCCTCCGCCATAAACGGGTAGCCGCGAAACAGTAGTCAAGTGCGTGGATAAATTAACGTCTTTCAGAAACTCGAACCCAGCCTATTTTAATGACAAACGTTGGCATTTAGTCGACGGCCCGTTTTGCCTGGGATTGTGCGCTATGGCTAAGTAGGCTGAATTCATAGCCCTGTACACGCCACTCGTCAAGCAAACTCCGCAAGGCTAAAACAGCAAAATCATTATCATCGTGAAATAGAATGATTTCGCCGTTGCGAACAGGTTTTGAAGTGAATTGGGAAAGAATGGAGGCAACATCTTTCGCTTGATAATCTAAACTGTCATAGGACCACATTGCTATTTTGTGGCGTTTTTGTAGCAACGCCAGCAATAAATTCAGCGGCAAACGACCCTGGGGCGGACGGAACCAGTGCCAGTGACGACCATCATATTGATTCAGGAGACGATCCGTGCGATCAATTTCGTCCAATTGATCTCGAATAGGTAAGGTTGCGAATTTGACATGGCGGTATGCGTGATTTCCAATTTCATGGCCCTCATCCAATATTCGCCTGACAATTTCCGGATGAAGTTCTGCCTGTTCACCGATGATGAAGAAGGTTGCACTTACACCATTAGCTTTTAAGAGATCGAGCACCATTGGTGTATAAATTGGATCCGGTCCGTCGTCAAAGGTCAGCGCCAAAAAGCGATTTCGTCGCGAAATGTTAGCGATGAAATGATCGCCCATTAAGACACCAAGTAGCATGTTCCTTACAGAAGTTTTCAAACCCATCGCTTAACCAATGCTTCCTTTGATTTCTTGTTCTAACGCCGCTGCGCTTTCAGCCCAACTCTTAGTGGGACAGCACAGGCGAATGGCCGACCTGTCCCAAACACGACTAAAGATATTTGATATGCCGTTTGCAAGCTCTTCTGGGTGCTGCGGTCGAACGAGAATACCATTTGCCATACTTACAACCTCAGGAATGCCGCCGACTTGAGTTGCCAAAATCGGGACTCCGCACGATAGTGCCTCAAGAATAACATTCGGCACGCCCTCGTGGTGGCTAGGGAGACACAAGCAATCCGCAGCATTCATCCATTTGGCAATTTCTATGGGCATCTTCCTGCCCAGCATCTGCACAATATCGTCTAGCGATCTGGCTTTAATCAATTGCTCCAATCTGTGCCTGAGAGGTCCATCACCAATGATGATCAGCTTTAGATTTAATCCACGACACCCCTCATGTGTAAGTGCGTCTAACAGATCGAATAAACCCTTGTCCTCTTTGAGATTGCCAACAAATAGAATCGTCTTTCTGCTTATTTCCATTCCCAGTTGAATTCGTAAAGCGGCACGGTCTTGCTGACAAAACAATTCAGAATCCACTCCATTATAAACAACCGTCACTTTGTCCCGCGCAACGCCGTGCTCTATGAGCTTTTCTTTTAGGTAGGCACTGACGCTGATCACCTTGGAAGCCCGCTTAAGGCCCCACAATGACATGCGACGCAATTGCCCCTTTAGGTCGAGAGATTCCACGTCGGAGCCATGAACCTTTATTACCACGGGCAATCCGATCAGCCGGCCGATCACTACCGCTGCGAATCCATCAGGGAATGCCCAAGTCGCCAAAATAATGCTTGGTTGTAAATTTTTGGTGGATCGAATGCATCTCCATAGAATGGAGGCAGCCATCGTCAAGCCTCTAGGCCACGCTATGGCCTTTGGCAAATAATAGTAAGTTGGGTAATGAACCGGTATGCCATTCCATGTATGGCACGACTGAATTTTCGACAAATTACCATGCGCACGATAGCGAAGTTTAGTTACCCAGCTAATTGGGCTGATAACGACCATAGACGATGTTTTAGCGAGAGCGGAAATTTGACGCTCATTGAATGTTGATCGCAACGGTTCGACCGGATTGGGAAAGAGATTAGTGATGACAAGAATATTCACAATCTTGCTCTCTTACGGTGACTGCAAAAAACAACTCATGTAAGTTCGCCGAGATATAGTGCCATATACCTCTGTGCCATTACTTCAGTTGTTCCGTTGGCAGCTACCCATTCGTGGCCCCGCCATCCCATCTCCGAGCGCAAATCGCGGCTACGCGCAAGTTTGATAACTGCGTTCGCTATTTCTTCGACGTTTTTGGGTTCAACGAGTAGCCCGTTCACACCTGACCTCACAATCTCGCCGTTTCCTCCGACATCTGTAGCGACAATCGGCAGTCCACACGCACAAGCCTCAAGCAATGAAATCGAATATCCTTCGCTCAGAGAAGGAAGAACAAAAATATCGAATCCTGGCAGGAGAATTTTGACATCGTCTCGGTCACCAAGAAAATGAACTGCATTAGCAATTCCCAGCGATCTTGCCAGATCTTCAAGTTCGTGTTGAAGGGCACCACCGCCGACGATGACCAGTATCGCGTCGTTTATCGTTTCACGAATATGAACCATTGCGTGCAAAAGACTCGCTTGGTCTTTTACCGGGTTGAGGCGGCCAACAGTACCAATACAGAGAACGTCCGTTCTTGATTTGAGCATCGCCATCAATATCTCATGTGCGCGAGCAGAATATCGGCAGAAAAGATTCATGCGAATTCCGTTGGGAATGACCTTTGCCTTCGCGCGAACAACTATCCTATGCCGAACGAAATTTTGTCGGGCGCTTTCACAGACCATTGCCACAAATGCAGTTCGTATTAGTGAGACTCGATACAAAAGCTCGCGGCGTACGTGAAAGGGTGCGTTCCCCATGCCGTGGCGGGTGTTGACAACCGTCAGACCGTTAATGAAGATTGATGCGAGCACGCCGTAGTAGTTTGGAATGGGGTTGTGGCTATGTAGTATTTGCGTCTTGTGATTGCGAAGCAGTACACGGATTTTGCCTACAGCTCGCCAATCAAATCCTTGACCTTTGTTGCACGCGATCACGGGTATCCCGGCGGTTATAAGTTCCCGCGCGAGGAGTCCTTCGTTGAAAAGACAAATTACTTGCACGTGAAGGCCCTGCGCTGCCTGTTCCAGCGCAAGATCAATTACCACTCGTTCTAGGCCACCTCGCTCAAGGTTTTCAACAAGATGTGTGATTTGTAGTTGTTGCTGATTCATTCGATCATGTCGCTCAATTCGGGCAGTCTCACGCATAGTTCGCAACTATTGTGCTGTGAAAATAATTGTGACCTATGCTCTTTCCTGAAGAAGGGGAGTCTACGTTACCCAAAAGTTCGACGCATACCTTCAATTAAGCCAATGCGAGGTTGCCAAGCCAATTTCGTATTGGCTGCTGTCAAATCAAAATTTGCAAGGGGGCGTAACGATCTCACGCGATAACGTGTCAATGGGACATTTCTCTTGAGGACCTTGCCGAGCAATTCAACGACGAAAGCCAACGTCATGAACATGAAAGTTGGCACTCGAGTCATCTTGAAACTTTTACCCAGTTTACGGCGACAATGGGCCATGTATGCCGCATGCGTTATGATTTCCGGATCAACAACATTAAACAGTAGTCCGTCAATACCCGTTAGTTGCTGTGCCGATAGCAATGCATCAACGACATCATCAACATAGACAAGCGGCAGCGTTTGTTCTCCCGATCCAACCGCTACCCAGCGTCCTGCAATGGCAATCGTTGCATTAGGCACGCCATTCTCCGAGCCAGGGCCAAAAATTTGGCCCGGACGTATTAATACCGCCTTTAGCCCACGTGTTCGAATTGCGTCCATTACCACCTGCTCAGCTATAAGTTTGGTTTGCGTGTAGGCACCGCGCCAATCAGCGTGCGGTTCCAAAAGGGAATTTTCGGTAATTTTGTTGCTGGCATCGCGTCCCGCGTGATCCAACACACTCAATGAGCTTACGTATATAAGACGCCGCACATTGTGCTTAATACAGGCATCGACTACATTCCTGGTGCCCCATACAGTGCCGGCTTCAAATTCTCTCTGTCCCCCTTTCATCGCTGCACCTAGGTGAAAAACCGTTTCCACACCCGAGATCGCATGTTCAACAATGGCGGGATCACCTAAATCGCCATATACAACGTCGACTCCTGGATCTTCGCTCAACCACGTTGGGGCGCGACGAACCAGTACCCGTATGCTCTCTCCGTTCAACCTCAGTTTTTTTACTAAGGCTTGGCCGAGAAAACCGGCAGCACCAGTAACAAGCGTTTTCGCGGGCTTTAGCGGCCTAAAGCGAGCCCCGAGTTCAGCAGTGCGTTCCACATCAGCCTTGTTACATGCTGACTCCATCAGTTCGATGATGTGGCGTCCTTCGTCCGCACTTACTGGTGGCGAATGGCCTTCGTGTAGCGCGCGTACAAACTCTTCCGCACCACATTGAATGCCTGGTGATGGTCTGATCTTACCCGTGGCGACTCGAACAACGTTCCATGGAATACGAAATACATCTTTTAGCGCATTCAGGAACGAAGTGACCAATATGCCAATAAATTTTGGGCCCGGCAAACTGCGATTTACACGACAGACTTGTAAGAAGCGATCAATCTCGATGACCGCCTGTGTCCCCTGAATGATGATCTTGTTCTGCATCGGGCGCACATTCCATGATAGCTGCGCACGTCCCAAGCCACGCTCACACTGCGCGGCAACATGCCACTCGTCAAACTTCAGATTTGAATTGCGCGCGGTGGAGCGAAAGTTTATTGACAATTCGCGTATCTGCCCCAGGAAGGCCTCAAGCAGACAAAGTCCATGTACACCAAGATCGCGAAAAGGATACGAGCCTTGGCGCACCATCGCTGGTAATGGGCCGCCAGCATATGGTGGATATTCAGAGCTACGCAGAAAATCCACTGCTATCACATCACCACAAATGCCGGACTGTACTAACTTGAGTGCCTGTAAAACCACGGGGTCCAGTCGGTCCGAGTGATTGACTGACAACACTAATCCTTTCGCATTGGCGCACGCAATCATGGCATCGCAATCAGAAACTGTATCTGCCATCGGTTTTTCAACCAACACATGACAATTCATGTTGAGCGCCTCTAGGGTCAACAGGCAGTGGCTTGATGGTGGCGTGAGCACGAACACAACGTTGGGATTCTGCGCAGAGAGCTCGGCAAGCGTTTGGGCGGCACAAGGAATCTTCCAGTCGGTGGCTAGTGTCTGTGCTGCGTTCAGATCGAGATCAGCGATGCCGACCACATCGATAAATTCGAGCCGGGCAAGTGCTGCCAAGTGATATTTGGCCACGTAGCCCGCGCCGATTACAGCTACGCGCAAGCGCTTTGAAACGGTTGCAGTCATTCAATTTCCTATGTAATAACGATTTATAGATCCGACAATCAAAGCCATCTACTTCTTGCTGATTGCGCCCTGCCACTCTATAACTCTGTTTCGATCAGAGACGGGGTCGACTACTTATTCCCTTCGTCTGTCAGAGAGGCCAGAGTGAGAGCGATGATCGCCGCCACAGCAATGTTAGTGTTTTATTGCGGCATTAATATGGTCGCGTTCCAAGTCGAGTGTGGAGTGTCTGAACTACTGTAGCCAATACTTCTTGCACACGATGGTCCCATGTCATGGACCCAACCGCTGCGATTCGCGCATATGCCGCCTCAACCGGTTCCGATAGAAGTGCGCTTTCAATCGCCGCCAGGAAAGCCGCGTTGCCGTCGACAATTCGCACCCATTGCGAAAAACGCTCAATTTCAGGATTCGAAACCGT
>JAYURJ010000151.1:0-11562 GCA_043756275.1 Betaproteobacteria bacterium
TTTTCGGCGATGTCGAGCTCGGCCATGATTTTTACGCGCGACACCATTGCCGCGTGCAGTGAACGTTTCGGTTCAACCACATCGCGCAGCGCGCCATCGACACGAAAGCGCACCAGTGAGCGGCGTTCAAAAATTTCCAGATGGATGTCGGAGGCATTCTCGCGCACGCCCTGCGTGAGAAGCGCGTTGATGAGCTTGATGATGGGCGCATCATTCTCGGTTTCGAGGAGATCGGTGATTTCGGGAAGCGATTGCGTCAGTTGGGCAAGATCGGCGGCATTCTCAATGTTAGTGGCGATTTCCTGCACCGCGTTGTCGTTGCCGGCTTCATCGGCGGTAGAGGTGTACGCGCGCGCCAAGCGGATATTGAATTCAGGCTGAGAGAGCAAAATCGGTTTGAGCGCCTTGCCGGTCATGCGGCGCACTTCGGCCAGTGTGGCAGATGCCGGGTTGGGTGCCAGCCAGACTTCGATTTCGTCGTTTATTTGTCTGGCAGTAATGACGCCTTTTGCCTTGGCGAAATGGTAGGGCAGCCTGCCGACGACGGCAGGATCTGCATTTTCGACAGGGATGGCAACGTCAATCCCAGTGACGTTGCGCGGCTTTGCGTCGGAAGAACCCATGTTCACTTGATTGCTGGTGCATCAGGAGGAGCAGGGCGCGCGGCCGGCGTTGCGCCCACCGGCGGAAGGGCCGGAAGCAACGCGCCGCCGGTCGGTGGCAACAGCGAAGATTCATTTTCTCGCAACATTACACCTTGCTCATTGCGGATGTATTCGTAACGATCGCCCGTCAATTGGTTGGCCGCTTTGCCGTCGCGCAGCACGTATGGGCGCAAGAACACCATCAGGTTGGTTTTGTCACGGCTCTTGGATTGTGTTTTGAATAAATTACCGATGAACGGAATATCACCAAGTAGCGGTACTTTGCTGTCGTTGTTTTTCGTGTCGTCCGAGATCAATCCGCCAATCACAACGATTTGGCCGTCATCGACCAAGACGGTGTTCTCAATAGCGCGTTTATTGGTGATGAGGTCTACTGACTTCACAGCACTTGAGGTTGGCACCACGCTCGACACCTCGAGGAAGGCCTTGAGCTTGACCGCACCGCCTTCGGCAACTTGCGGGGTGACTTTCAGGGTCAGGCCGATGTCTTTGCGCTCCACGGTTTGAAACGGATTGGTTGCGCCAGTTGAAGTCTGCGTAAAGCTGCCGGTCAAAAACGGCACGTTTTGCCCAACGGTGATTTTGCCTTCCTCGTTGTCTAGGGTGAGGATATTGGGCGTCGATAAAACATTACCCTTTTGGCCCGCCTCCAGCGCGCGCGCGAGTGCGCCAAGATTGAGCACTTCCCCAACGCCGGGGATATTGATTTTTCCGCGCACAATGCCGATGTTGAGGCCAGCATTGATGCCGCTGATGTTGCCTGCCGCGCCGATGATATTGCTGCCCACACCGCCGAAGTTGGTGCCGCCGATGATTTGCGCGCCGCCACGGTTGATGCCGGATAAATCCTGCCACTGAATACCAAATTCGGATGCCACCGAGGCGCTGACTTCAACCACCAGCGCTTCCACGTACACCTGCGCGCGTCGTGCATCGAGCTTTTCGATGACCGTTCTGAGGGAATTGTAAACGTGATCGGGTGCCACGATGACCAGCGAATTGGTTGATGCATAAGCCTGAATGCTGCTAGCCACCGGGCTGGAAGCCGCGCCAGTGCTAGTGTTTGGCGTGGTCGCAGACGCTGCTGCGGCTGTTGGCGCTACGCTTGCGCTGCTCGCAGTTGCGCCGGCAAGCAATCCGCGCAAGGTGTCAGCCACTTTTACGGCCTCGGCATTGCGCAGGTAGACCACATGGATATTGCCGCCTGCGGCAGTAGGAATATCGAGGCCCGCGATCAGCGTTTTGATCCGTGCCACCAACTGCGGCGTATCGGCGCGAATGATCAGGCTGTTGGTGCGCGGTTCCACACCCAGCGAAAGCTTGGGAGGTGTGCCGGGATTGGCGGCGTTGACGTTTGTCTCCGGCATCAAGCCTTTAAGCAAATTAGCCACATCAACAGCACTCGCATATTGCAGTTTGATCAGCTGTAAATCGGCGCTGGTGGGCACGTCGATGGAGGAAATTATTTTGGCAATACGGTTGACGTTGCTTGCGTAATCGACGATGACCAGCACATTGCTGCCCGGATACGCGCCGATAAAATTGTTCGGGGCCACCAGCGGTCGTAGTACCTGCGCCAACTGCGAAGCGCTTTCGTTTTGCAGCGTGAACACTTGCGTGACGATACGGTCGCCCGCGACCTGCGTGCCGCGGTCAAGCACGGTGCCCGATGTTTTCGCGTCGCCTTCGGGCACGATTTTGACAACGCCGCGCTCCTCAATGGCCGCAAAGCCTGAGACACGCAATGTCGACAGCAGTATCTGATAGGCAATATCCTTGCTCACCGGCGTTTGCGAGATGATATTCACGGTGCCGGTGACGCGCGGATCGATGATAAAAGTTTTGCCGGTATGGCCGCCGACTGCTTTCACGACCGACGCGATATCGGCATTCACGAAGCTTAGCGAGACGCTATCGTCGGCAAAGGTGGGCTGGATAAAAAGTGTGGCGACAGTTGCGGCGATCATCATTGCCGAGCGTGCCGGATGCAGGTTGAGTTTTTTTGCGCTCACAGGATTCTACGAGAATAGGGATGGCTAATTGTACGTCATCAACATGACGGCGGCGCGCATGGAAGCATGCCCGGATCAGATAGTAAAATAAGCATGAATTGAAGGCACTTGCAGACCATGAATGTACCGAAAGAAGTTTAATTTTAAATCGCCATTAGCAGCGGAAAAAGCGACAGTGAAATTTTCAGTCATTGTTTGTAGTCATCGCCCCGAGCGAAGCAAACGCATTGAAGCGCATTTCCAACGCGTTTTTGCCTCTCAGGATTACGAATTTATCCTTCTTCCTGACGCAAAGTCGCTTTGCGAAGGCTACAACCGGGGCTTTGCGCAATCGACGGGCGACATTATCATTTTCAGTCACGACGATATCGAACTCATACCGCCGAACGCAGCCGGGCTTATCCAAAACCATTTGGAGAATTTTGATCTCATTGGTGTGGGAGGCACCACGCAGCTGATTGATGGCAACTGGATTTCAGCAGGAGATCCATACGTATTCAGCACCACCGCCGCACCGGAAACCGACGACGGGAAGGTTCGCTTGCTGGTCTACGGAGCAGGTCCACTCGTTGTCACCGGGATCAAGGCGCTCGATGGATGTTTTTTGGCTTGTCGGCGTACGGTCGCGCAGTCGTTGCCCTTTGATGAGAAAACTTTCGATGGATTTCATCTTTATGACGTTGATTTCAGCTACCGGGCATTTTGCGCAGGATTTCGCTTGGCCGTGTGCCGGGATCTGCCGCTGATCCATTTTTCCAAGGGCAACAACGACGCGGAGTATCACCGCTACAAAGCGCTTTTCGAACAAAAATTTCGTGGCACGCTGGACAACGTGGAGCACGCGCCCTGGAAATACGCCTCAATCGTATGTCAACATGAACAATTGGCGCAATCGGCCAGTCCGGAGCGCATTTCTCGCCTGTTGGCCGCACTCAGCAAATGATCGCAGCATCACTTAAGGAAGCTCTGATTAAGTATATTTTGAGTGTGGTTCGACAAGCTCACCACGAACGGAATCTATAACTTACCGTTCGTCCTGAGCTTGTCGAAGGACTTAATCAGAGGTTACTTAAACAGGGTTGGCGGAACTTAAATTAAACGAGCGTAGTGAGCAAAAATGAAACTGGATTTAGGTTGCGGACTGAAAAAAAAGGAAGGGCATGTCGGCGTGGATAGTTTGTCGTTGCCGGGTGTCGATATCGTGGCCGATTTGCGCGTGGCACCGTGGCCGTGGCCGGACGGCAGTGTGGACGGCGTTTTTTCCGCACATTTTGTTGAGCATCTCACGGCGGCCGAGCGAATCACGTTCTTCAACGAAGTCTGGCGGGTCCTGAAACCGGGGGCAGAAGCCGAGATCATCACGCCCGACTGGAGCCATGCCAGCGCCTATGGCGACCCGACTCACCAATGGCCGCCGATGTCGCACTGGTATCTGGTTTATCTGGACAAGACATGGCGGGACAAAAATACCCCGCACGTTCCCTTCATTTGCGATTTTGCGACGCGCTACTCGTATTCTCTTGATGAGTCATTGCATGACCAACCGATGGAAACCAAACGGTTCGCGGTGGGGCATTACACCAATGCGGCGCGGGATTTGCAGGCGGTGTTGACTAAGCGGGGGTAGGTGGGAACGGGCCGCCTATTAATAAGTGCAACACAACCCTAATTCTGAATCGTATAAGACAACATCACCGGCGCACCGCCGCGGCGCACCTCCGCGCGGATGCTCGCGAGTGTGCCGAATTGTTGATAGAGCCGCACCAAGTCGCCCTGTGAGTTGATCGGCTGTCCGTTGATGCCGGTAATGATGTCGCCGGTTTTGATGCCGAGCTTGTCGAGCAACGAGCCGCTGGGCGCATCTTCCACACGTACGCCGCCGCTTGCCGCCGCGCCAATGCGACCCGTAAACGCCATTTGCCGGGGGTCTTGCAATACGCTGTTAAGTTCCTGCCGCGAAAGCGCGTACGCGTTCGAGCCGGTGGAGGCGACGTTCAATCGAAATTGAGTCACTGGCGGGCCGCTGGTGGCGGTTGTCGCAGTTTTTGTGCGGCTGTCGAAGCGGTCAATATCGATGCGCTCCCGAATGCCTGCGCGGCTGATGATGACGTGATCGGGATGTACTTCGGTGAGCGTGACATCGGCCGATAATGCCTGCCCCATTCGCACCGCCTGATCACGCCCACCGATATTGAGCACCGCAGCCGACAGCGTTGTGCCGTCAACCGCGAACACACCTTTGAGTCGAATGCCGGTTTGCGGGCCGCTGCTGATGGCGCTGGTCGCAGGTCCGGCATCGCCAAATAGTTGCCGACCAAGGGTAATGTCGGTTGCTGTATTGATCGATGACGTGACCGCAGTATTGCGCAACGATGGCGTAATGAAATGCCACGTCCACCACGCCAACTGCCATCCCAACGCGATCACCAGCAGGGCGGTCAGGATGCGGGAGAGAAAGTGGATTTTGGTTGGCGACATGCCATTCATTTTCGAAGTTGTGTAGGCAATTTACGGGTGTCTACATCGAGATAACGCCACGGCTCGTGCGCGAAGGGGTGTTTTTTATAGCCTATCACCCACGGGTGTATTGCGATCGTGCCTTGCTTCAACGTATTCACACGCCATGGATTGTAAACCCAGAGAATATGAACCATCTGCTGGTACAGCTTGGTGCGTTCGGGCGAATCCGGCATGACCCTGATGCGTTCGTATAGCGCATCGAACTCAGGCCGAGAGAACAGCGTGTAATTAGGTCCGCCAATCGACTTGCTCCAAAACAATTGCAGAAAATTTTCGCCGTCGGGATAGTCGGCAATCCAGCCGTAGCTGAACATGGGGATTTTGCCGAGCTGCGCCAGCTTGCGTAATTCAGGCAGCTTTTCAACTTTGTTGAACGTCATGCGGATGCCGATACGTTCCATCGCCCGTCCCCACAATTCGTTGCGGCTGCGCACGCGTTGGTCGGGCACGGAGGCGTGATCAATCACCAGCGGGCTTCCATCGGGCATTTCACGCCAGCCATCGCCATCGCGATCAATGAAGCCATAGGTATCCAGCAGCGCTTTGGCGCGTGCGGGGTTGTATTCGTGAAACGATGCTTTTTCATCAACAAACCCCGCCATACCGCGCGCAATCGGGCTCCACGCTTCTTCGGCCTGACCTTTTTCGATGATGGCAATCTCGTCCTGAATCGGAAACGCCATCGACATTGCGCGGCGCAGCGCGATGCGTTCAGCGCTGTAGCCACCGACGATCTTGTCTTCCATGTTGAATGTCGTGTAAGTCAGCCAAGCGGCTTCGTCAGGCGTGGTGTAGATGCCTTTGCTGCGTAGATTGGGGGCGAGCTTGCCGCCGGGCAGTGCAGCATCGGCGAGTGGTGGTGGAATCGGTCGAATCACATCGTGTTCAGCGCCGACGAACGCGAGCCAACGCGGTTGATCTTCGTCGATGATATCGAGTTCAATGATCTGCACTATTGGCAGACGTTTGTCTTTCAAATGTGCGGCAATGGCAGCATCGTTCTTGCCGTTCCCGCCGGTTGACTCGAAAAATTCGCCCCGAAAATCGGGGTTGGCTTCGAGCGTGACGCGGGACGATCTGCGCCATTCCTTTAGTCTGAACGGGCCGGTGCCAATCGGGTGCTCGGCCACCGCTTTGCCGTATTGTTCGACCACTTCGCGGGCGAGCGCTGCCGTGGCGGGCATGGCAAGAATATAGGAGAGGTTGTAGTCGGGCGCTTTCAGGCGAATGATGAGCGTGTATGCATCCACGGCTTCCAGGCCGCGGATGGGCTTGTCGTAATCGAATTTGCCGGATTTTTTTGCGTCGTCAGCAAGTTCGTTGAGCCCTTCAATCTTGCCATCGAGCAGAAACTGCCACTTGGCACGGTTGATCGGATCGAGCAGACGTTTCATGCTGTAAACGTAATCGGCAGCCACCAGCTCACGCTTTTTGCCTTTGAAAGCGGGATGGTTGGTGAAGGTGATGCCGCGCTTTAGTTTGAGCGTGTAGGTTTTGCCGTCGGCGGAAATGTCCGGTAGCGCCAAGGCGGCACGCGGCTGCATTTTGATAGGGCGGGCGAGATGATCGTATTGCAACAGCGTATCGAAAATATTGTCGCAGAGCGTGCCGGTGATTTCATCGGACTCGACAGCGCAATCAAAACCGTTTTCAGATGATGGATAAGCGGTGCGAATGATTTTGAGTGGTTCTGCGGCGTGAAGTGGCATCGAGACCAACAGCACTGCAAGAACGGACACCAATAATTGCGTGCGACATATGCGGGCACTGTCAACCGGATCGTTACCGCAAAAAATGCTCAATGCAAAATCCGCATGACACCCTGCTCTTCAATCGTCGTGCCCTGAGGCGAGAGCGAAGCGTGGTGCAGGATCATGCGCCAGCCGTTGGGCGTGAGCAGGTAAACGTTGGTCGCGAGCACCGGCGGGATGGCTTCTTTGCGATCCGGCATCGTGAATATTTCGTAAACGCTATGAATTGATAGCGTTTGCCCCTGATGTTTTCGCAATTCACCAACACTTACTTTTGCGTTGGAGCCATGCGAAAACATCTCGGTAAAACTCGCGCGAATCGCAGTGAGACCCGCGAGCCTGGGCCCTTGCGGATGAATACAAACAATACCCGGCTCATCCGCCCAAACGGCCATCATCAGATTGAGATCCGCACGTTCGAGCGCGTCGTAAAACGCGGTCTCGCAGTCAGTAGGTGTGGCAAATAGCTTGAGGGTTTTCTTGACCATGGCAGGATGATAGCGCGGTTTGTTGCGCTGCAATTTGCGCTGAGGGTGTGCGGCAACGGCAAAAACTGATGTTTAATATCTGTCCCGACAATCAAGTCGTATTTTTATTAAGAATTAACCAAATATGTCCAACACCGCCACTTCTGTTCCCGCGCCAAACACCCCCCAAGACCCCCGCCATTGGGTTGACGATGGCTGGACGGCGCGCGTCATCAAAAATGAGGATGACGACGGTTGGGCCGTGGAGATGACCAAGGACGGCGAGCCGGAACCTGCTTTGGTCGGCCCGTGGACAATGGGCCGCGACAAAAAGAATCCGAAGCCGCTCGACGCGACCGCATTCCACACGCTGGTAAAAACTGCGTATGAAGTTCGGCGCAGACATGAGCAACACTTGCACGCGACGCTGCACAAGAAAGTTGTTGTTGTGTCTGATGGCGCGACGGTGACGGTCACGCTCGATATTGTCCCCGATGAAGAGCATCCGTATGCCATGCTGACAGCAACTGAAGCGCGCAAACGCGACGATCCGCCGCTGGCACATGTGCGCGTGGCGTCATCGTTCAAACTCACCGAGGCATCAGCGCTTGCCTGGATTGAGAATGGTTTTAGACAGCCGGAGTGATGTTCATGTATGCGCAGTATTTCACAGCATAAAATAACGTAAAACGCCTATCCACGGACATCTTCAGACATTTATGGCCTGTAAACCGCACCAGTGCTAGAGTTTGTAAAATTTATCGGGCGATTCAATTCTTAACTGCAACAGGCATCATCGTTGCATAGAGCTCTTTCGACAAGCTCGCCCTGGCCATTGAAACGGTAACGCCATTTCGGGAGCAGGGTGGCGCGTGTAAGGTGTCCGGTTACTACATCAAACCGATACCCGTTGCGGCGACACCGACTGGCAAGCCGTGAGCTGTTAGCGCTCTGGCGTGTCGGCCGATTTCATCGCGCGGGGGCCAAATAAAAACCGGACCACGCCGATTGCCGCAACCAAGCCCAGCAACTGCGCCAGCACAAACGCAGGCGCATCTGCCGGCCTGATGCCTGCAAACGATTCCGTGACCGCACGTGCCAGTGTCACTGCCGGATTGGCGAAGCTGGTGGATGCGGTAAACCAATAGGCAGCGGTGATATAAGCGCCGACGGCATAGGGCAGAGCGGCGGCGCGATTTTTAGCCACACTCGCGATGACCAGCAAGAGGCCGAACGTGGCGACGATCTCGGCAAAAAATTCCCCACCACTCGCGCGCACCTTGGTCGATGCCGTAAATAAGGCATGGCCAAACATCAGATGCGCGGCGGCGACACCCGCGAGCGCACCCGTGCATTGCGCGAAAATGTATGCGGGCATCTCGCGCCAGACGAGTTCCTTTTCGATGGCCGCCATGAGCGTGACGACCGGATTGAAATGCGATGAAATCGGCGCGAATGTCAGGATCAGCGCAACCAGTCCAGCACCTGTGGCCAAGGTGTTGGCGAGCAAGGCAATAGCGGTATTTCCGCCGGACAATCGTTCGGCCATGATGCCCGAACCCACCACGATGGCCAGCAGAAAAGCGGTTCCCAGTGCCTCGGCAACGAGGCGCTGCGGTAGTGACGGCGACAGCGGTACCGTCACCCTGCCGCCGGGTCTTTTATTTCTACCAACGCAATATTTTTTAATTCCTGCAATAGCGATAAATGCGCGAGTTTTTCGTCGGGCAGGTTGACCAGCAGTTGCACGCGATGCCGAATCTGATGGAACACTTTGTCGAATGCCGCGCGTTTTTCGGTGTCCGATCCTTTCACCGCTGCCGGGTCAGCGAATCCCCAGTGCGCTGTGGCAGGGTGGCCGGGCCAGATCGGGCAAGCTTCGCCCGCCGCGTTATCGCAGACTGTGATGACAATGTCCATATGAGGTGCTGTGTTCAGGGCGAATTCGTCCCAGTTTTTACTGCGCAATTGGTTTGTCAGGTAGCCCAGCGTCGCGACTTTTTCGATGGCGAACGGATTCACTTTTCCTGAGGCCTGGCTTCCTGCGCTGAACGCCTGAAATCGTCCTATGCCGATGGTATTGAGCAATGCCTCGGCCATCACTGAGCGCGCGGAATTATGGGTACACAGAAACAAAACGTTGTAGACGCGGTTAGCCATTGCAACAGGCCTTTCCGGTGGATTTCACTTCTGGCGCGGATGCTTTTGCGAGCGTTGGCGGGCAGCATGATGTGCTGCAACCCGCACCTTGTGCATCTGCAGCTGGTTGCGCTGTCTTGTGGCTGTCTTCACCGTAAAAAGGAATGGTATCGAGCGAGCGAAAACTTTCCCACGCGATACCAGCAGGATCGTTCACCCAATATTTATCAGAGGTCGCGTAACAGCAATTCGCGCCTTTTTCGGCCGTTATATCAGTGCCTGCGGTTTGAAGCCGCGCATGAATTTCTTCGAGCTCGGCATCTGACTCCGCCTGAAAGCCAAGATGATTCACGCCGGGCGCACCGGTGCGTTCGGAAATGGCGAAATTGATTCGCGGATCATCGAGCATCCATTTCGCGTAATCGGGCTTTTGGACGCTTGGTTGTGCGCCAAACATGGCGGCATAAAAGCGGGTGCTTTCTTCGAGATTATTGACGGCGACGTGGACGTGAAAACGCTTCATGATTTGCTCCGTTTTGAAATTGAAGTGGATTTTTTCTGTATTTGTCGTGGTGTGGATTGCGGTTGTGGTGTTGAAACCCGACACGCGGTTGTGGACTGCGCCGCCGGTGCGCAGCCAGCCCCTGCGCAACAGTTTTCGGTCAGGTAACCGAGTAGTTCTGTCATCGTGTTGAAATTTGCCGAGTAACTGATGGAGCGACCGTTGGGCGTCGCTGTGGTCAGACCGGCGTTGGTGAGTTCTTTGAGGTGAAACGAGAGCGTGGCGTTGGCCAGATTGAGCTGCTCGGCAATTTTGCCGACCGGCATGCCATCAGGACCTGCGACCACCAACAGCCGAAAGATCGCGAGACGCGATTCCTGCGCGAGGGCTGCCAGTGCCTGAATGGTGGACTTCATTTCCATATTTCCAATATTATCGAAATAAAATTGTCGTGTCAAGTATTGTTTGCGTTGAAGAGCGGAAAGAACGGGAACGGCAATCAACTTGTCGTTAGGCAGGAATGCATCGTTTTCAGCGTAAAATTTTGCCATGTCATTGCTCAACACCTCACCCACACGGAGAACCACATGATCCGCTTCAGCGTTAACGGCGAACGCATCGAAACCAATCTCGCGGCAGACACACCATTGCTCTGGTTTCTGCGCGACAACCTTCAAATGACCGGCACAAAGTATGGGTGCGGCATGGCGCTTTGCGGCGCATGTACGGTGCATGTCAATGGTGATCCTGCACGTTCATGTTCGACTCCGCTGTCGGCCATCGCGGGCAAACGCGTGACGACGATTGAATCGATTGGCGCGACACCAATCGGCAAAAAAGTGCAGGCGGCATGGATTTCGGAGGACGTGGTGCAGTGCGGCTATTGTCAGTCAGGCCAGATCATGTCGGCCGCAGCGTTGCTGGCGAAGGTCAAGAACCCGTCCGACGCGCAAATTGACAGCGCGATGAGCGGCAACATTTGCCGGTGCGGAACTTATAACCGCGTTCGTGCAGCGATCAAGGTTGCAGCCGGCAGTCCTGCAAAGCCGACTGCCGCTAAAGTGAAAGCATAAGGGAAGACGATGAAACAACTTTTTGAATCCGCGCACACATCCGCTTCGGTTCCTGCTGACTCTGTGGCCTCCTCAGCCCCAATCACGCGTCGTCGGTTTTTGAAAGGCAGCGCTGCCGCCTCAGGTGGTCTGGTGATTGGCTTTACGCTGCCCGCTGGCAACAAACTCGCCGCAGCACAAGCGGCACCTGCGCCCAGTGCAGCGCCGAACGCATTCTTGCGCATCGCGCGTGATGGCTCGGTGACAGTGCAAGTGAAGCACCTCGAATTCGGTCAGGGTGTGATGACCTCGCTACCGATGCTGGTCGCTGAAGAACTCGATTGCGACTGGTCTAAAGTCCGCGCCGAAATGGCACCTGCAGCGCCACAGTTTGCACACACCATGTTTGGTATGCAGATGACCGGCGGTTCGTCCTCGGTATTGAATTCGTGGA
>JAYURJ010000152.1:0-3949 GCA_043756275.1 Betaproteobacteria bacterium
ATTGTCTCCCCGGCGAACAACCACAAGGGTTGCGCCGGGCCGGGGCCTAAGTTTGCAAGCAGGATCAGTTACTTGTAAAACTTGGATACCGGCCTTCGCCGGTACGACAGGGTTTTTAGAAGTTCCCAATCAGTCTTGCTTGAACAAATGATAATACTGCCGGGAGACCGGCAGTGTTTTTTTATGGCCCTTCAAATGGATGATCAGCTTCTCCGGCGCTTCCCGCACAGCGCGATCAATCGCTGCTGGTTGACACACCGGACAGCCCGGTGCTACCTTGGTGACACCATTCTTTGCTTTCTGAATTTTTCCTTGAAAGTCGAACATGTCTACCACCACGCTGAAAATTCCCGACGCGCTCAAAGTCCGTATCGCAGATGCCGCCCAGCAAGCAGGAAAGTCTGCCCACGCATTCATGGTCGAGGCGCTCGAAGCTGAAACGCGTCGCGCTGAAATGCGACAGGATTTCGTCAATTCGGCGCTAAAGGCAGAGCAGGAGGTTGTCCGGCATGGCGAGGTTTACGCGATGGACGCAGTACATCGGTACTTCAGCGATAAGCTCGCCGGAAAAAGCCCCCTGCGACCCAAATCCACCACAGAGGTGCTTAAAACCCGCCGTTAGCCAGCAATGACAAAAGTGTTTTATTCGCAAGGCGCGCTGGCGGATATAGAGCGGCTGGCGGAATTTCTCGTAGCGACCGATCTCTCCGCCGCCGCAGAGACCGGCCGTATTCTCATGGAAGCAATTACGATGCTGTCCAGCCACCCTCTGGTGGGACGCATTGTGGAAAGTGGCCTGCGGGAATTGGTGATCTCGCGAGGCCAGTCCGGGTACGTCGCGCTATACCGATTCGATGCGGATTCCGATCGGGTATTTATCCTCGCGATCCGGCATCAGCGCGAGCTGGGATGATGTTGTGAAATTTTGTTGGTCGGCGAAAACAAACGTGGTACGTCCCCAATTGTTTGACCTACGGACTACAAAGCGGGAAGCGCCGATGTAGCGAATCAGATTGAGCGCAATGTTAGACGTACTGCTTCACGGAAGCGACGCCCACATAAAATAGCCCGATAATGGCAAGGCAGCAAACCCCACCACGCTAAATATCCAATAAGAATTTCGTAGCCCCAACTTTGCCTCAATAGGGAACCAGACCAATTTAATGGCAAAAGCTATTGCGAACAAAATGCCTGCTTGGAGCCAACTGATTTTGTAGCCCCAATACATTAAGAACCCCAAACCGAAAATCATTCCAACGAAGGCGAAAATTCCTAGCGCAGCCCCAAAGGCTTTGCTCGCTCCCTGAAAGTTTTTCAGGTGCAGCTGTTGGTAAAACAGAAAGAAGCTGAACACTGCGTAGCTGATTATCAGAGTTACTGGGATATCCATTATTTGCCCCCTAACGCACAACGATTATCTCTCGCGCTCTCGAACGCTGTTCATTCACGATCATCTCAGCCGCAGACAAACATTTCTGGACTAAACCGCCTGTGAGGCAGTTGCGATAGGGGTTTTGATTGAGTGATTTAAACGATAGCGCAGATGATGGCACATATGAATCACCCGTCGCGCGTCCACCTTCAGATTCTTCGCTGCGACCAACATTCCTTCGCCACAAATCGCAGCAAACATCACCACGCAGAACGCCATCCGACGCGCCTCCCAGCGACAAAATGGCCTAAAAGCCGCGCCAGCGCTGGTTTTTGAAAGTCAGTCCTGCTTGAACAAATGATAATACTGCCGGGAAACCGGCAGTGTTTCTTTATGGCCCTTCAAATGGATGATCAGCTTCTCCGGCGCTTCCCGCACAGCGCGATCAATCGCGTGCGCGTTGACGATCACACCGCGATGCACCTGCCAGAAAACCTCATCATCCAGTCCCTCCACTAATTCCTTTAGCGGCGAGCGCATCAACGCCTCGGACTCTTTCATGACAATGCGCGTGTACTTGGTGTCGGACTGAAAAAACAATACGCTCTCGACATCGATCAGGCGCGTTTGATTGCCAAGTGAGGCACGAATCCATTTCAGTTTGGCTAGCTTACTGTCAGCGGATTTATGTCCCTGATTGAGTAACTGCGCCAGCAATCCGGTGAGGTCTGCGGGTTTAGTCGCCAGCCGTTTTTTCAGGCGCGCAACCGCTGCGGCAAGTCGATCAAGCTCGACCGGCTTCAACAGATAATCCACCGCGCCGTTCTGGAACGCCTGCACCGCATATTCATCGTAGGCGGTAATAAATACGATATGCGCTGCATCACCGATTTCGGCTGCCACTTCCAATCCGGTTTTGCCGGGCATGCGAATATCGAGAAACGCAATATCGGGCCGGTGCGTATTCCACAGCTTGAGCGCTTCAATGCCGTTCTTGGCAATATGCGGGACTTCAAGTTCAGGCCACACGTCTTTTAACGCCGCAAGCAAACGTTCGCGCATCAGGGGTTCATCTTCAGCGATCAGTGCGGTCGTCATCGTTCACTCCATTTCAAATTTGTTCATGCGCAACTATCTGCGTTTTTTTCATGTCAGCGTGCAAGGGCAAATCAATGACCGCAACGAATCCGTGCGGCACATTTTCAGTGACGATCAATCGTGCATGGCTCGCATAAAGCGCCCGCAAGCGCTGGCGAATATTATCCAAACCGAAACCACCACCGGCCGTTGACGGCCCGTGGCCAAACCCCAATCCGGTATCGCTCACGGTCAAACACAAACGTTCATGTTCAAGCCGCGCCTTTACGCTGATTTTTCCACCGTCCGGGTGTGGTTCCAGGCCGTGCTTGATCGCGTTTTCCACCAATGAAATCAACATTGCCGGCGGCATGACGATCGCACTCAGCGTTTCAGGTAAATCGAGCTCAAACGTGAGGCGATCCTGCATACGCGTTTTCATGATCAGCAGATATGCCTCGATGGCCTTAAATTCGCGTGCCAGTGTGGTGGAGTCCTCCCGCAGGCTGGCGAGCCCGGCGCGTAAAAACGTAATGAGTTGCGCCGTGAGCAGCGCGGCTTCAGGTGCTTTGTGGTCGGCCAATTGTTGAACAGAAGCGAGCGTATTGAACAGGAAGTGCGGCTCAACTTGCGCCTGCATCAGTTTTAACCTGGCGTCGGCCAGTTGCCGCCCCATTCGCTCCTGTTGCGCCTGCCGTTCGAGTTGCTGGTTGCGTCGTTGAAGTTGACCACGCCGGTATTGCACGATGCTGACCATCAGCACCGCATAAACCATTCCAGCGATTAATCCACCCACAAGTATTTTCGGAGCCAATTTCACGAACTGATCAGTCACTCCCGCAAATGAGCTCATCCTGACGACATTGGCAGCCAGACCGCCGCCGATTGCACCGACAACCGCGATTCCCACCAGCAGGAAAACACTTTTTAAGCCAATTTTGAAACGTGATGGGCCAAACCACGCGCCAGTAAACGCCACGACCAACGACACCACCATCACGGCGCTGAGCGCAAACGCGGCGAACCAACGGAGATCGTCCAATAGAAGTTTGGCAAGAATAGACAGCACCAACCATACCGCGACGAATGCGCCGACATAACGTCGTGGCTGCTTCTTTAAATCCGCATCGAAGGCCAACATGTCAGCACGCTCCTCCGGCGCAAACTTGGCCAGACTTCTTGCTTCTTGACGCGCGTACCATGCTTGGATTGATTTCAACATAATCATGAGTTCATTGAGTTGTCGGCAGAATAGCCAACATCGCTCCTTGCAACAATATTGACGTGACGAATGGCGATTGTGGGGGATGAATCACTATTCTGCAGGCCGGATCAAAACACAATGTGTAGAATCTTTATCAAACCCCAATAAAACCACCCGGAGGAAATTCACCATGGCTGACATTTCAGTTAAACGTGCACACTCACTCGGCCTCAAAGGCGCGCATGCGGCAGCCACCAAAATGGCCAACAAGCTGAGCGAAAAATTTGATTTGCAAG
>JAYURJ010000153.1:0-3945 GCA_043756275.1 Betaproteobacteria bacterium
TTGATTGCCCCGATTGCAATGGAAGACGGGCTGCGATTCGCGATTCGCGAGGGCGGTCGTACCGTCGGCGCGGGTGTCGTGTCTAAAATCGTTAAGTAACAATGCTCACTGTTTCACGGACTGCAGGCCAATAGCTCAATTGGCAGAGTGTCGGTCTCCAAAACCGAAGGTTGGGGGTTCGAGGCCCTCTTGGCCTGCCACTAAAGTTTATCTGTTCAAACTTTTGTGACCGTGAAGTAGTGAAAAGTTTTGATAGTAAATTTCGCTCTGACAAGCTAACAAAAAGAGAAGTATGAAAGACAAAATTCAACTTTTAGTCGCCGTATTGCTGGTGATTGTAGGCGTGGTGCTTTTTTCGGTGTTGTCCGATAAACCCACCATCGCCCGCTTGGGCGCGATGTTCGGCTGCTTCATCGCCGCCGGGGTCATTGCGTGGTTTACCGTGCCGGGACGTGAGTTTGTGCAGTACGCGAAAGAGTCGATTGAGGAAGCCAAGAAAGTTGTCTGGCCCACCCGCAAGGAAACCATGCAATCGACCGGCGTGATTTTTGTTTTTGTGTTCGTGATGGCCCTGTTTTTATGGGTGGTGGATTGGGGCCTGACGCTGGGCATTACCAAATTAATCGGTGGAGCGTAAATAATGCGTTGGTACGTTGTTCACGCTTATTCAGGGCAGGAAAAAAGTATTCAGGCGGCACTGATCGAGCGCATCAAGCGTTCGGGCATGGCCGATAAATTTGGCGATGTGTTGGTGCCGACTGAGGAAGTGGTCGAGATGAAAAGCGGAGCCAAATCGCTTTCAGAGCGGCGCTTTTTCCCAGGCTACATCCTCGTGCAAATGGAGATGACGGATGAAACCTGGCACTTGGTCAAAAGCACGCCAAAAGTGACCGGCTTTATCGGTGGCACGGCGAACAAGCCGTCGCCGATTTCGCAAAAGGAAGTCGACAACATCCTCAATCAGGTGAAGGAAGGTGTCGAAAAGCCGAAACCGAAAGTCCTGTTTGAAGTGGGTGAAAACGTGCGGGTTAAAGATGGCCCGTTCACCGATTTCAATGGCAACGTGGAAGATGTGAATTACGACAAATCGAAAATTCGCGTTTCCGTGCTTATTTTTGGCCGCTCTACGCCGGTTGAGCTGGATTTCGGTCAGGTAGAAAAGCAGTAGTCGCTCGCGACAAGGAATTTTTTTGCAGGTGCTGGTTTGCAATCCACCAGCATCTGTTTGTTTTGAAGTGATTGTGAATTTGAGGGGAGAGCGCCGTAAAGCCGGTGTTCGCTACCACCCAAGGAGATATAAACATGGCAAAGAAAGTTGTTGGCTACATCAAGCTGCAAGTGCCGGCTGGAAAGGCGAATCCTTCGCCGCCAATCGGTCCAGCACTCGGTCAGCGTGGTTTGAATATCATGGAATTCTGTAAGGCGTTTAACGCGCAAACGCAGAAAATGGAGCCGGGTTTGCCGATTCCCGTGGTAATTACCGCTTTTGCGGACAAATCCTTTACCTTCATCATGAAGACGCCACCTGCGTCCATCCTGATCAAGAAAGCCGCCAAAGTTGAAAAGGGCAGCAAGACGCCACAGTCCGACAAGGTAGGCAAGCTGACGCGCGCGCAGGCTGAAGAAATTGCAAAAACCAAGATGCCAGATCTGACGGCAGCCGACATGGATGCTGCCGTGCGCACCATCGCTGGAAGTGCGCGTTCGATGGGGATTGAAGTGGAAGGGATTAGATAATGGCTACTTTACCTAAACGTCAAAAAGCGTTTGTTGGTCTCGTCGACCGCGACAAGAATTACGCAGTGGCCGAAGCCTTGGAAATCATCAAGAAAACCGCAACCGCGAAGTTTGATGAATCTGTCGATGTCGCCATCAATCTGGGCATCGACGCAAAGAAGTCTGACCAAGCCGTTCGCGGTTCTGTCGTATTGCCGCGCGGTACAGGTAAGAATGTTCGCGTAGCGGTGTTCGCACAAGGTGACAACGCAAAGAAGGCGACTGACGCGGGGGCAGATATCGTTGGTTTCGAAGATTTGGCCGAACGCATTAAAGGCGGCTTCATGGATTTTGACGTGGTGATTGCCACGCCAGACGCCATGCGGGTTGTGGGTGCGTTGGGGCAGGTGCTGGGTCCACGCGGCTTGATGCCAAATCCGAAGGTCGGCACGGTCACACCGAATGTCGAGCAAGCTGTGAAAAACGCTAAGGCGGGTCAGGTGCAATATCGCGCTGACAAGGGTGGCATCGTGCAATGCACGATCGGTCGCGCTTCTTTCACGCTCGAGGCTCTGAGTGAGAATCTGTCTGTGTTGATCGGCGCAGTGAACAAATCGAAGCCAGCCACAGCAAAAGGCATCTACCTGAAAAAAGTATCGCTGTCCTCAACCATGGGTGTAGGAGTGCGTCTGGATACATCGGCATTTTCAACCGGCACCCAGCAGCAACAGTAAAAATTAAAGTCCTTCGCCAATAAGGTTGGCGGGGGCAGCTCTTTGGGCCTCCTGATGCAGTTTTTTGAATTGGGAGGGTTGTCAAAGACCGTAGGAATCGTGGGCGATGGCGGTAGTGTTGCTCAGGGTTTAATCGATGGAAATGTCGTCCTACGCAGATGGCGGTCCCAGCAAAGATTTCGTCACGTCGGCATAAAAGTGCCGACACCGATCTCCGAAGCAAGGTCGCTGTGTGTTTGGGTGCATCACTTTGTTGCACTCGATCATTAACGTAAAGGAGATCAAACGTGAGTTTGAATCTGGATGGTAAGAAAGAAGTCGTCTCGGAAGTCGCCGCGCAAGTGTCGAAAGCCCAGACGATGGTGCTCGCAGAGTATCGTGGTACTTCGGTTGCACAACTGACCAAATTGCGCAGCGATGCGCGCGCCAAGGGCGTTTACATGCGTGTTCTCAAAAACACGCTGGCTCGTCGCGCAGTTGCCGGCACGCCTTTCGAGGTTGCCGCTGACAAGATGGTCGGTCCGTTGATTTATAGCTTCTCGGTCGATGCAGTCGCCGCGGCAAAAGTCGTTAGCGATTTCGCAAAGGGCAATGAGAAGTTTGCAATCATGGCGGGCGCGTATGGCGGCAAGATTCTGGACAAGGCAGGCGTGCAAACGCTGGCCAACATTCCGTCCAAGGAAGTGTTGCTGTCGCAGTTGCTGGGTCTCATGCAGTCACCGGTTTCCGGTTTGGCGCGTGTGATTTTGGCGGTCGCCGAGAAAAAATCCGAAGGTGTGGCAGCGTAAGTTGCCCTCAAATACTCGTCACAACTTAATCTTTTCAAAGGAAATTCAAAATGGCATTCGATAAAGACGCATTTCTGGCCTCGCTTGACTCCATGTCGGTCATGGATCTGAACGATCTGGTCAAAGCGATTGAAGTGAAATTCGGAGTGTCCGCAGCTTCGATGGCGGCTCCTGCCGCTGGCGGTGGCGCGGCTGCTGCCGTGGTGGAAGAGCAAACTGAATTCAACGTGATGTTGGTTGAATTTGGCGCAAACAAGATCAACGTTATCAAAGCCGTTCGCGAAATCACCGGTCTTGGCCTGGCAGAAGCCAAAGCATTGGTTGAAGGTGCACCTAAGGCGGTTAAAGAAGGCGTCAACAAAGCCGACGCTGACGCAATCGTCAAGAAGCTCACCGACGCAGGCGCGAAAGCTGAAGCGAAGTAATAGAGCCTGTTTTAGTAAAGATCACTCCCGCGACGTAAACCGTTGCGGGAGTGGGTTTTCAAAGCATATTAAATTAGTAAACACTAGCATCCACGGGCATTTCAGGGCATAAAGCTCCCAGAGGCCGCGCCAGCGCTAGACTTTTATATTTAGATGCCAAAGCAAAGCGCCAAAATCATTTTCGCGTTTTGCTTTGTCTTCTGAAACGACTGCAGAAGACTAGTTTGGTCGGGCAATCTTCGATTGCTGTCAGCCATAGAGGGGTAGCGGCCCCTCGCCTTA
>JAYURJ010000154.1:0-35892 GCA_043756275.1 Betaproteobacteria bacterium
TAGCCAAACAGTGGCTTTCTCGCAAACGCAGGAATGATCGATGAGACGATACCAAACGCTGGCAAGATCAGGATGTACACCTCTGGATGACCGAAGAACCAGAAGATATGCATGAACATCGTCGGGTCGCCGCCGCCGGCCGCGTTAAAGAAACTTGTCCCGAAGTGACGATCAGTGAGCAACATCGTGATCGCACCAGCGAGCACTGGCATCGTGGCAATTAGCAGGTACGCCGTGATCAACCAGGTCCAGCAAAACAATGGCATTTTCATCAGTGTCATGCCGGGGGCACGCAGATTCAACAAGGTAGTAATGATGTTGATCGAACCCATGATGGACGACGCGCCAAGCAAATGCAAAGCGAGGATGGACATGTCAACGCCAATACCGCCCTGCATTACGAGCGGGGGGTACAGCGTCCAGCCGGAGGAGGCTGCGCCACCAGGCACAAAGAAAGTGGACAGCAACAGGATTGCTGCTGGAATCATGATCCAGAAGCTCCAATTATTCATACGTGGAAACGCCATATCTGCCGCGCCAATTTGCATTGGGATCAGCCAGTTGGCGAAGCCGACAAAGGCCGGCATCACAGCGCCAAAAATCATTACCAACGCGTGTACCGTCGTCAACGAGTTAAAAAATTCAGGTTGCAGGTATTGCAAACCCGGCTGAAAGAGTTCAGCACGGATGCCCAGAGCCATCGCGCCGCCAACAAAAAACATGGTGAACGCGAACCAAAGATACATCGTGCCGATGTCTTTGTGGTTGGTGGTCGTGAAATAGCGCATCAAGCCGCCCGGAGCATGATCATGGGAGTGGTCATGCGCGTGATCGTGGGCGTGGCCTGGTGCTGTAGTTGTTGCCATTTGGAGCTCCTGATTCTTTGACACTTACAACGGAATAATTGTTACTTATTAGATCTCGACTAACGATAAATTATCGCGCCAGTCGTATTTGGGCGTTTCTTGCGTCATTTCCGCGCACCCTTGATTTCGGCAGGCTGGACGACAGTGCCGACGCTATTTCCAAAAGAGTTTTTGGTAAATGTAATAACCGCCGCAAGTTCGCTATTGGACAGCTGTGCGAAAGATTGCATGGCTGTACCGGCCTTGCCGTTGAGCAATAGATTAATCTGCTGTGCGCTGGGCCCGAGTACAACTTTTGAACCGGCTAAAGGCGGAAAGGCGGGTGGCATGCCCTTACCATTCGGCTGGTGACACGCGACACAATTTGCGGCATAAATCTTCTCGCCCTTTTCTTTGGCCTCCGCCAAACTGAAAACCTTGTTCTCATCCTCTGCGGGCGCGGCCGTTACGTTGGCCACCGCCGTCAAAGACTTGGTGCTCCACTTGCTTTTCGATTCCGCTACCCATTTTGCGTAGTCGGCTTCTGACTTCACGACAACGGCAATCGGCATGTAGCCATGCAGCTTGCCGCAAATCTGGCTGCACTGCCCCTTGAACGTGCCCACCATGTCGGCTTTAAACCAAACGTCTTTGATAAAACCCGGAATGCCATACTGGTTGATACCGAGTTGCGGCACATACCAGCCGTGAATCACATCATTAGAGGTCACGAGCAGACGTACTCGTTTGCCGACGGGCACTACCAGAGGATTGTCCACTTCGAGCAGGTAGTCGTCGCCTTGCTTTTCGGTTGGCCCGGTTCCTGGTTGCCCGATCTGGTTCCAGGGAGTGGAGAGGTTTGAGTAAAACCCAAGGTCATCCGCGCTGTAGTCATAGCGCCAGCCCCACTGGAACCCTGTCACTTTGATTGTCAAGTCGGGACTGGAAGTATCCTTCATCTCAAGGATTGTCTTTGTCGCGGGCACTGCCATGGCGATCAAAATAATAAATGGAATAATTGTCCAGATAATTTCAATCAGCGTGCTCTCGTGAAAATTCACATCTGGCTTTGCGCCATTGGATTTCCGAAACTTGAAAATGGAATAGAACATCAAACCGAACACGACGACAAAAATGGTCGCGCAGACCCACAAAATGTACATGTGCAAGCCATAAATCTGGTGCGCGATCGGTGATGCGGGCGGAGGAATATTTACGTCATAGCTCGCCAATACAGGCAAGCTCATCAAGGGCAGGAGCACCATCAACCCAGCGCTGGCAACGAATCTGGCGTAACACCTGAAGAAATTAGTCATTTTTTGCATGCTTAAGTACTCATCCCTTAAATCAAAAACCGCAGTAACCGCAGGCAATGCCTATGTTGCCGCGCCAATTTTCAACGCACGCGCCAGATCTTTAAGGAGCAACAAACGCTGCTCATCAGAGATCAATTGCCCAACCGAAACCGTTTTGCCCTGATAACGCAATCCGATTCCCAAGCGCCCATTACGCGCAAATGCAACAACTCGAACCCATGCGGTGTTGCCACAAAGCATTTCAACTTGACCGCACTCACAACGGGTCCAGCAAAACTCGCGATCCGCCACTCGCACCCACTCATAGTCACCGTCGTGCCGACCGATAATCCAAAAAGCACACCAGAGACACAACACTTCTAAACCGGCATATGGGAGCACCATCCATGCGCCAAATGCCAGTGCAACGCATGCAAATAAAAATGTTGTCCCGGCGATACCCAAAAACCACAGTCGCCGTCCCGCCAACGTAGGTGACCGGTTAGACCGCATTTCTACAAAAACAGATTTGTTATCAACAACTTGGATCGTTACCAGCATCACGCACCGCATCCAGTCAACAGAAACTTTCGCCGCCTAAGCTCCAAACCCTAATTTTATCGTAGCGCGACTCTCTGTGGCAAGAAAACCATTTACCTTTGAGCACAAATCATCAGTACAGCCGGCTGTGCCATCGTTAATCGTTTCGCAAGAGCCGCTTGGACGTAAATGATTCGCGCCGTGCCTACGGGGACTTCTCAATGCGCGGCTCATCGGATAGTTCAGTCGGCCCCGCAATCGCATACCGCTCTTCCGCCCACGCACCCAAGTCAATCAACTTGCATCGTGCACTGCAAAACGGACGCGCAGGATTATCCAGCCGATATTCCACTGACGACCCACATTGCGGGCAGCGCACGTGCTTTGCCGTCATAGGTTGCAATAGGTCAAGGCAAATTCGACATCGGCTTCATAAACCTTTGTGCGTTGCACACTGCCCGGCAAAATAAAGCGAATGTTGAGTGCATATTTGTTGGCGCTGATCTCAGGCACGCAACCAATGTCACGGCGAAGTGTGAGTCGCAGCATGTGCGCCGCCCTCTCCATAGGAGTCTGCTGGAACACACCACTGTAGGCGATCTGCGAAGACGACTTGCCGCTCTCCCGTAGCACACGCAGCACGATACGTAGCGCTGCGGCAACCGAATTTAAAGGGGATCGCCACGCCTCTAGATCGGCCCGGCGCAAGTTGTGGTCTCTGTGAAGCCAATGATGGTACGAGGGCAGGTCAAACTCGCAGATGCCTCCGGGAATAGCCGCCCGCTGCTTGATTGTCATTAGCCACTCGTTTTCGCGCAGATGAAGTCCGGTTTTGCCCGCAGATGCCAGCAGGTCCGCAAAGGTCGTTTCGATTTCAGAGACCACAGCATCGAGTCTTTCCTCCGAAATCGCCGGGTTACCGCGCAAAGCCTCCAGAAAGAGTCGCTGACGATCCAACTCTTGGAGCAAGTCTGATTTTAGGTCGCCCCGGGACGCAACCTCGAGAATTTCGAAAATGCTGGTGAGTGCGGCCTGATGATCGAGCGCGGCATCCTGCGAAATAAAAAAGTCCACGCGGTCGAACAAATCCTCCAGACGCAACAGCGTGCGGATACGTTCATTGAGCGGATATTCGTAGGTGATCACTGGTTAACCGATAGATTTGACACAAATTGTGACGGATTGGACACCAGTTTACAAATTTTGTCTTGCGGCATTCCGTTCACCTTCTTTTGCCTGCATTCTGGATGTACTTAGCGTTAAGCATTTCTACCTGATGCCCAAGCGATTCGATGGCGTCCCCGTTCCAAATGACATCGTCGGCCAACTGCAACCGAACAGCACGGGGAATTTGCGCATCAATAATGCGCTTCGCGATATCCCCGTTGAGGCCAGTTCGGCTTTGGGTACGCTCGGTCTGGCTGGCGACCGGACAATCAATTAGCAAGGTCTTGTGAGTGCGATGACGATAAGCAGACGCTTCAAACAACAGTGGTACTTCGAGCAACGTATAGGTGGCCTGCCTCAGACGATCATCGCCAAGTGCAATGTCTACCTCCTCCTGAATCAACGGGTGCAGGATGGCCTCGAGCTCAGCTTTCACTTTGGTATCAGCAAATACGCGATTGCGGGTAACAACGCGATCAAGCGCACCATCGGTTGCAATGAACTGTGTTCCCAAGCGAGTCCGAATGATGCCCATCGCACGACCACCAGAAGCAGTCAACGCATGCGCGATAGCATCGGTGTCTACACGTGCAACGCCAAGTTTGGCAAATAATGCAGCGACCGTGGATTTACCGCTGCCGATGCCACCAGTAAGACCAACGATGTATCCTTTGCGTCCCATCTAGTCAAGCGGGCACTCTGCCCAGATACCACGCATTTAATTGCGGCCCCCAAACAAGCGCGATCAGTCCGGCGGCGGCCAGATAGGGTCCAAAAGGCAGCTTTGCGCCTTTGTCGCGCCCTTGCAGGACAATGCCAGCGATCCCTACGACGGTACCCACAACCGCTGACAGCAGGATAACCAATGGCAGAAATTGCCAGCCAAGCCAGGCGCCAATGGCGGCGAGCAGTTTGAAATCCCCATATCCCATCCCTTCTTTGCCTGTGGTGAGCTTAAAGCCCCAGTACACACACCAAAGAACAAGGTAGCCGCCCACTGCGCCAAAAATCGCTGAGACGACATCTGTAAATACGCCGCCAACATTAACCAATAAGCCCAGCCACAAAAGTGGCAGGGTGATGTCATCAGGAAGCAGCGTCGTGTCAGCGTCGATAAAAGTAAGTGCGATTAACGCCCACAAAAAAATAATCGCAAAACCAGCCATCCAAGTCACGCCAAAACGCCAAGCGAGGAATCCTGTCAGCAAGCCGGTCATGGCCTCAACCAGCGGATAGCGAATACTGATCGGCGTTTTGCAGGCCGCACACTTCCCGCCGAGAAACAGGTAGCTCAGCACCGGGACATTCTGTAACGCGGTAATGGGTTGCTGGCATGACGGGCATGCCGAGCGAGGCACTACAAGATTGTATTTATGACCGGTTGTATCGGGCTCGGCCTGCCGCAACACAATTTTGTCACCGAGATATTCCAGGCATTGCGCCTTCCAATCCCGCTCCATCATGATCGGCAGACGATGAATGACCACATTCAAAAAACTACCGACCATCAACCCAAAGACAGTTGCGCTGCCCACAAAAAACCACGGCACCGCGCGAAAGGTGTCGAACAAATCCATCTATATTTTCAGCTTATTGAGCGATTGTCGCGACTTTGCTAGACCGCCTGGCCCATTTTGAAGATCGGCAAGTACATCGCAATTACCAGTCCACCGATGACAACACCTAGCACCGCCATAATCATTGGCTCCATCAAGCTTGCCAACGCATCCACAGCGTCATCGACTTCCTGCTCAAAAAAATCGGCGACCTTCGATAGCATCCCGTCCAGCGATCCTGATTCTTCACCGATCGCACACATCTGCAAGACCATATTTGGAAATACGCCACTGTTTTGCATCGACACCGTCAGACTCGACCCGGTACTCACTTCTTGCTGAATTTTTTTCGTCGCGTTGTAATAGACCCTGTTGCCGGCCGCACCCGCTACGGAGTCCAGCGCTTCAACGAGTGGAACACCCGCAGCGAACATCGTCGAGAGAGTACGAGTCCAGCGCGCAACAGTCGCTTTTCTTACCAGATCACCAAAAACAGGGATTTTCAACACCAGTCTATCCATGAAAAATTGCATTTTTTCGGAGCGTCTCCACGTGTTGAAGAAGAGCCAGATGCCGCCCCCCAACCCACCAAATATAAGATACCAGTAGGACACAAAAAACCTCGACATGTGCATAACGACCATTGTCGGTGCAGGCAAATCGGCACCAAAGTTTTTGAACATTTGTTCAAATTGCGGAATCACAAAAATCATGATCACGGCCGTAACAATGAAGGCTACAACGAGAATCGAAATCGGATAGAAGAGAGCCTTTTTGATCTTGCTCTTGATGGCGAGGATTTTTTCCTTGTAGGTTGCAAGACGATCCAGCAGCGTATCAAGAATACCCGCCTGTTCGCCAGCGGCAACGAGATTACAAAACAAGCTGTCGAAATACAGTGGGTACTTACGGAATGCCTGAGCCAGACTGCTGCCGGTTTCCACTTCTGTCTTAATATCAAGTAATAGGCGCGTCACCGACGGATTGCTGTGTCCTTTAGCGACAATATCAAACGATTGCAATAACGGTACGCCTGCTTTCATCATCGTCGCAAGCTGTCGTGAAAAAAAAGTGATGTCCTGATCAGTGATTTTCTTGCCGCCGCCGCGCGACTGCTTCTTTACTTTGGGATTCGTGATGCCCTGTCTGCGCAGCGTCGCGTTGACGATGTTTTCGCCTGACGCACGAATTTCGCCCTTGACAATTTTCCCTGACTTATCTTTGCCTTCCCAGGAAAAATTGATGAGTTTTAAATCCTTGGCGGTTCTTTTGCCCGAAGCGGTGGTAGCCATCGCTACTCCTTAATAAAACTTGCTGCATACAATAAAAGCTTCAATTCGCCTTCACAAATACGAGATTGCTCACTCGTTGGTACAAGATTCAACCTCTTCAAGCGACGTCAATCCTACCTTCACTTTGCGCAAACCGGACTGCCGCAAGTCAGAAATGCCTTCTTTCCTTGCCTGATCGGCGATATCGATTGATGTGCCATTTTTCATGATGATCCGCTGCATTTCGTCCGACACCGGCATGACTTCATAGATTCCGACTCGACCCTTATAGCCTGTATTCTTGCATATGTCACACCCGATGTGCCCGTACGGCTGCCATGAACCGTCCAGCTCCTTTTCCTTGTAGCCGGCACGCAGCAGTGCTTCCTTGGGAATTTCAATGGGCCGTTTGCATGAACAAAGCCTTCTCGCCAATCGTTGCGCTGTGATCAGAATGACCGCCGTCGCAATATTGAACGGCGCGATACCCATGTTCATCAACCGCGTGAGCGTGGAAGGCGCATCGTTGGTGTGTAGCGTGGACAGCACCATGTGGCCAGTTTGCGCGGCCTTAATGGCGATTTCACCGGTATCCATATCGCGGATCTCACCGACCATAATGATGTCGGGGTCCTGGCGCAGAAATGATTTCAGCGCCGCAGCAAAAGTAAGCCCGGCTTTATCGTTCACATTGACCTGGTTGATGCCGGCTAAGTTGATTTCACAGGGGTCTTCAGCGGTTGAAATATTGATGCCTGGTTTGTTCAGAATATTCAAACATGTATAAAGGGATACGGTTTTGCCTGAGCCCGTTGGGCCGGTCACCAGCACCATTCCATAGGGACGGCTGATGGCGTGCAACAAAGCCGCGCGCTGCTCCGACTCATACCCCAGCGCTTCAATGCCCAGCGTGGCGCTGGAAGGATCGAGAATACGCATACAAATCTTCTCGCCAAATAGCGTTGGAAGGGAGGAAACGCGAAAGTCAATTGCTCGCGTAGGCGATAGCCTTAACTTCATCCGACCGTCCTGCGGCACCCGCTTTTCAGAAATGTCCATCTTGGAAATAATCTTGATCCGCGAGGCGATCTTTTCCTTGATGGCCAACGGCGGCTGCGCTACGTCCGCCAAAATGCCGTCTGTACGATAACGAATCCGGTAAAACTTTTCGTAAGGCTCGAAATGTATATCCGACGCACCGCCGTTGATCGCATCGAGCAGCACTTTCTGCACATATTTCACGACTGGCGCATCGTCGATTTCTTCCGGTGAACCAGCCGCTGAATCTACTTGCGACTCATCACCGGCACCCAGATCAATGTTTTCGAGCGATGTGTCGTCACCCATCAACTGATCAAGCGCTTTTGCGGAGCTCTCGCCGAATCGCTTGATTAGAACTGCAAGCTTGTCCTCTTCAACGACTACCGGCTCCAGCGTTGAGCCCGTCGCAAATTTCAGCTCAGATAAAAGTTGCTCATTGGTTGGGTCCGACATCGCCACAAACAAGCGATTGCCGCGCTTTTGCAAGGGCAGTACGCGCTTGGTTGCAAGCAGCTTGGAGTCAATCAGGGTAGTCGGCAATTGGTCTGCATCGACAGACGATAGATCAAGCAGCGGGACACCGAAGGTATGCGCCGCGAACAACGCGATTTCTCCGGGCGCAAGCTTCTTGGATGCCGCCAGTTGCTCGATAAAGGTCACGCCAGATTTTTTTGCTTCAGCTTGAATAGCATTCGCATCGCCCTGAACAAGCTTGCCCTGCTGCACGAGGGCGCGGCCTAACGGACTAAAAGTATTTGCGGCTGCGGCGACCATATTCTGCGTTGACTTTTGCCACTTTGAGTGAAGAAACTACATGATGCACTTACGCTAACACTTTGTAAAGAAAACGCTATTTCGTTAAAAGTAATGCTTCAACTTCTGCTACAAAGGCGTCAGATTGGGGTGCCACGCGACTGGAAAAGCTCTTGACATTAGTGCCGTCGCGGGCGAGTAAAAATTTATGGAAATTCCACTTCGGTCGCTCACCAGTGGCCTTAAAAAGCAGCTCATAAACTGCATTGGCTTGGGTCCCTGAAGCGGGCACGACTGAGGTTTTCTCGATCATTGGAAACTTGACCTTGAAAGTCCGCTCGCAAAAATCAGCGACTTCCGCATTCGATCCGGGTTCCTGCTTGCCAAAATCATTGGCCGGGAAGCCTAGAACGACCAAGCCACGCTTTTGGTATTTGTCGTGCAAAGCCTGTAACCCTGCATATTGCTCGGTATAGCCACAGTAGCTGGCAGTGTTCACCATCAAAACCACCTTTCCGCGGTATTGGCATAGGTCCTGTGGTTTTCCTTGAAGCGATGCGAAACGGTGATCAAGAATCGCGGGGCACTTGCCGGATGCCGCCGGATTCGGCATGGATGCGTTTGCAGTACTGCTTACACATACCGCCCAAAGCGCTAATACCGACATTGCTTTAATGAATTGCATAAGAAACTCCACACTTGATCAGAGGGCAATGCTGACTTTTTGAGACAACACGTTCACCCGAATTGCGACCAGTATGTAAGGAGCCTCACAGGGTGACTGCTATAATTTTACGTTAATCACAATATTGACTGTCAGCTTCGCTTCATTTGTTGCGAATCGCCTGATCACCTTCTCTGCACAATGCCTCTCTTTGTTATCGGACTCAATCATCGTTCTGCGCCTATCGAGGTGCGCGAACGCATTGTGTTTCCGCTAGAGGCACAGCGTCCGGCACTTGAAGGCCTGAAACTTGTGACTGGTGCGGACGAGGTCGCATTAGTATCCACCTGCAATCGCACAGAAATCTATCTGCGTGGCAGTGCGCAAACGGTCGCCGACCGTGCCGCCGAGTGGCTGGCATCACAGCCCGGCGCCGCGAACGCCAGTATCACACCACACCTCTATCAGTTGGAGGATGCCGCCGTTGCCCGCCATGCATTTCGCGTGGCGAGTGGCCTCGATTCGATGGTACTGGGCGAGCCGCAGATTTTAGGGCAAGTAAAACTCGCCGCAAAGGTAGCCGCAGAAGCGGGCACTCTCGGCGGCTCGCTGGATCGATTGTTTCAGGAAACATTCAAAGTCGCCAAGGAAGTGCGCACGCAAACCGAAATCGGCGCGACCTCGATAAGCATGGCTGCCGCCGCCCTCAAGTTGGCGCAGCAATTGTTTGGTGATCTGCGTGATACCAAATTATTGCTCATTGGCGTGGGAGAAATGATCGAGCTCGCGGCAACGCATTTCACGGCGCATTCGCCTAAAAGTATCGTCGTTGCCAATCGCACCATCGAGCGCGGGCGAGAACTGGCGCAACGCTTCAACGCCACCGCAATCACGTTGCAGCAGTTACCCGAATGCATCCATGAGTTTGACGCTGTTATTACTTCAACGGCTTCGATGCTGCCGATTATCGGCAAGGGCATGATCGAAAGCGCGCTGAAGCTGCGTCGCCATAAACCGATTTTCATGGTCGATCTTGCGGTGCCGCGTGACATCGAACATGAAGTCGGCGAGCTCGACGATGTGTTCCTTTACAGCCTCGATGGGCTGGGTAAAATCATTGAAAAAAATGCCGAAAAACGCGAAGCGGCGGTGGCTGAGGCTGATCGCATTATTGACATCCGAACCGGTGAGTTCATGGTGTGGCTCGGCGCGCGTGCTTCGGTGCCGGTGATTCAACAACTGCGCGGCAAAGCCGACCAATATCGGCTTGCCGAACTTGATCGCGCCAAACGCATGCTGGCCAAAGGTGAGGACCCAGCCAAAGTGATCGAGCAACTCGCACATGGGCTCACCAATAAATTCCTCCATCACCCGATGGCCGCACTCAATCGCACCCACGGCCAGGAGCGCGAAGCACTGCACGACGCACTGGAAAAACTTTTTCCGGCAGCTTCCGCCCCAAGCGAAGAACAAGAAAAATGAAAGACTCAATAAAAAACAAGCTGGCCTCACTGGTTGAGCGCTTGGCAGAGCTTGATCGCCAGTTGGAGGATCCGGCGGTTGTCAACAACATGGACAATTACCGCAAGATCACCAGGGAGAGCGCGGAAATCGGTCCGGTCGTGGCGCTCTATAACGAATATCAGGGCATCGAGAAGGACATCGTCGCCGCCGAGGAGATGGCGACCGACCCCGAGATGCGCGCCTTTGGTGAAGACGAAATCCGCGTAGGCAAGGCCAAGCTCGATTCGCTTGAAGTCGATTTGCAAAAATTATTGCTGCCGAAAGACCCGAACGACGAAAAGAATACCTTCCTCGAAATTCGTGGCGGCACGGGTGGTGATGAATCTGCCCTGTTTGCCGGTGATTTGTTTCGCATGTACACACGCTTCGCTGAACGCAATCGCTGGCAGGTGGAGATCATTTCGGAGTCGCCCGGCGAGGTTGGGGGCTACAAGGAAGTTATCGCGCGCATCATTGGCAACGGAGTCTATTCGCGCCTGAAGTTTGAATCCGGTGGCCATCGTGTTCAGCGCGTACCCGAGACCGAAACACAGGGACGTATCCACACCTCGGCGGCGACGGTTGCCGTCATGCCCGAGGCCGATGACGCCGCGGCGATTGCGATCAATCCTTCCGAAGTGCGCGTGGACACCTTCCGCGCGTCGGGCGCCGGTGGGCAACACATCAACAAGACCGACTCTGCGGTTCGACTCACGCACATCCCGACCGGCATCGTCGTCGAATGCCAGGACGGACGTAGCCAGCACAAGAATAAAGAGCAGGCCTGGCGGGTTTTGGCCGCACGCATCAAGGACAAGCAGACGCGCGAGCAGCAAGCCAAAGAGGCGGCGGAGCGCAAATCGCTGATCGGCTCGGGAGACCGGTCGGAGCGCATCCGTACTTACAATTTTCCGCAAGGCCGTGTGACGGATCACCGTATCAACCTGACGCTCTACAAAATCGACTTCATCATGGACGGTGACTTGTCGGAATTGACGGGCGCGCTGGTGGCTGAGCATCAGGCCGAGCAGCTCGCCGCACTCAGCATGGCCTGATACGGCCCAGCAGCCGGAACACGCCAGTGAGTGCGAGCATCGATGAGTTGCTGTCGCGACATGCAATCGAAAAACGCGAAGCGCAAATGCTGCTCGCGCACGTGCTCGGTGTGTCGCGCGTCAGTGTCATCGCGCACGGCGAGCGCATCCTCGACGACGCACAAGAACTGCTCGCAAGCCAACTGCTCGCGCGACGCGCCAACGGCGAGCCGTTTGCGTATCTGATCGGCTCGCGCGAATTCTACGGTCGCGACTTTATCGTTTCGCCCGCGACACTGATCCCCCGTCCGGAGACAGAGATAATCGTAGCACAAGCACTGGCGCGCCTTTCAGGACAAAACTTGCCTGGGATGCCCGCCGATAGTGGTTCTGCGCGTAATAATGCTGGTACGCTTCCAAGCATCCTCGATCTCGGCACCGGCTGCGGTGCCATCGCCATATCGCTGGCGCTTGAGCGTCCACACATGTTGATAGTCGCAGCAGATTTTTCCCGAGACGCATTATTGGTCGCAGCGGAAAACGCTCGGCACCTGAACGCGGCGGTCGACTTCGTTGAGAGCAACTGGTATCAGAATATTAATGGCCGCAAATTCGATTTGATCGTCTCCAATCCACCCTACGTCGCTGGCGATGACATGCACCTCTCGCAAGGCGATCTGCGCTTCGAGCCGCAAACTGCCCTCACCGACAATAGCCCGGATGGACTGGCATCGATTCGCGAGATTGTGAATAGCGCATCCGCACACCTCAACGCTGGCGGCTGGCTGCTTTTTGAACATGGCTACGATCAGCGTGATGCCTGTCGCGAATTGCTCTTGAAAGCGGGCTTCGTGAACCTCACCTCTGTGAATGACCTTGCGGGAATTCCGCGCGTCGCTGGTGGTCAAATTCGCTAAAATGGGGCCAGACACTGATTTATAACCGGAGCTTCACCATGGATGCACAAAACAAAATTCGCGAAACCGTTACTTCCAACCCCATCGTGCTGTACATGAAGGGTTCGCCGCAGTTCCCGATGTGCGGTTTCTCGGCATCGGCGACACAGATGCTCAAAGCCTGCGGCGTCGACAAGCCGTTTACGGTTGACGTGTTGCAGGACGCAGAGATTCGCCAAGGCATCAAGGAATACGCCAACTGGCCGACCATTCCGCAGCTCTACGTCAATGGCGAGTTCGTCGGCGGTGCGGACATCATGCGCGAGATGTACCAGTCTGGAGAGCTCCAGCAAATGCTCGGCACGGCCAAGTAATCGCGCATGCTGTCTCGCTCACTGTTCGTTCGCGACGGATTTGCCTGCAGGCAAATCCGGTCATGCCGGGTTGGAGCCAAGCAGTTGGCTCCAACAATTCCCGGCACGACTATGCGCGAGATGTACCAGTCCGGAGAGCTCCAGCAAATGCTCGGATCCACCAAGTAAGCTTGCAATCGTGACGCACCAGATTGCGTCGGCAAAGTTCCGCATTTATTTCGGCGATGAGATCGCCATCGGCCCCGGCAAGGCGGCTTTGCTCGAAGCGATCCGCACCTCTGGCTCTATTTCCAAAGCGGCCAAAAACTTAGGGATGTCTTACAAACGCGCCTGGAATCTCGCCGACACGATGAACCGCTGTTTCCGCGAACCATTGATCGATACCGCCACAGGTGGTGGCGGTGGCGGTGGCGCGCGGCTCACCAAATTCGGTGAAAAGGTGCTGGTGCATTTTCGTTCGATGGAAAAACGCACTGACGCGGCTATTCGCGCTGACCTTGCAGCATTCGCGGCACTTCTGGCTGACAAACCCAAAACCTGATTCTCAATATCGGTCAATCGTACAATTGATTGCCCACCGTTATATCCGCGTGTATATTACGCTTTTCCATTCGGCCACCGTCTCGTGACAGAGTGTCAGATACTCGAACTAGCTGCGATCTTTGTCGTCGTGGCAATGCTCTACAGCTCCGTCGGCCATGCCGGTGCTTCGGGCTACCTGGCAGCAATGGCGCTGGTTGGCGTGGCGCCAGAAGCGATGCGCCCGACCGCATTGACACTAAACATCGTGGTTGCCGCCTACACGACATGGCGTTTCCGTGGCGCTCGCTTTTTTGACGCAAAAGTAGTGGCGCCATTTCTGGTGGGCTCAATCCCTTTCGCTTTTTTTGGCGGAGGCATCAAACTGCCATCTCATATCTATCAGGCACTTGTCGGTGTCGTACTGTTGTGTTCCGCGCTCTACCTTGCGTGGCGGTCGTTTTCGAATCAAGACATTCGCGGCGAAATTCCGGTGGCAATTCCGCGTTGGGCCTCACCTTTCATTGGTGCCGCCATCGGTATGTTGTCCGGCCTCACCGGCACCGGGGGCGGCATTTTCCTGAGCCCACTGATTCTGTTGTTGGGCTGGGCAGGACCAAAAGCGACGGCAGGAATTTCAGCCCCTTTCATCATGGCCAATTCAATTGCGGGTCTGGCAGGCGGGTTGATCAAAGGCTCAATTTCGTTTGCGACCATTCCCTATGCGGCAACACCGCTGATTGCTGCCGCGTTACTCGGCGCATTGATCGGCACCTGGCTGGGCATCTACAAGTTGGCCAATCGGTGGCTCATCGGCATGCTCTCGCTGGTGATGACTATCGCCGCAGCAAAATTGATCGGGCTGTCCTTCTAACTATTTTCGGTAGTTCGGGAAAAACAACTGCTGACCGGCGATCTTGTAGGCCGCAATTGCCACTTGCCCTTCGGGCGAGGTAATCCAGTCGATAAACTGCATGCCCAAGTCTTTTTTCACATGCGCATGTTTGGCCGGATTAACCAGCATGACACCGTACTGGTTGAACAATTTGCTATCGCCCTCCACGGTAATGGTCAATTCGCCACGATTCTTGAACGACAGCCAGGTGCCGCGATCCGTAAACGCGTAGGCATTCATGGCGCTGGCAGCATTGAGTGTTGGCCCCATGCCGGAGCCGGTTTCGCGATACCAGGTTCCCTTACCGGTCTCCGGGTCAACGTCAGCCGCTTTCCAGTAACGCAGCTCGGCGGCATTCGTACCGCTCTTGTCGCCACGCGAAGCAAACGGCGCCTTGGCCCCTTCGATTTTCTTGAGCGCAGCGTTGACATCCTTGCCTGCCGTCTTGGCCGGATCGCTTTTCGGCCCGACGATCAAAAAATCGTTGTACATCACCTCGCGGCGGTCGATGCCGAATCCTTCCTCCACAAATTTTTGTTCGGCGACATTGTCGTGAACGAACACCACGTCCGCGTCGCCTTTTTTCGCGGTGGCCAGCGCCTGACCGGTGCCTTGTGCAACGACGCGCACGTCGATGCCGGTCTTTGTCTTGAAGAGCGGAAGGATGTGGCCGAACAAGCCCGAATCCTGCGTGGAGGTGGTTGACGCAACGAGGATGAATTTGTCATGCGCGCGTGTTACGCCGATGCCGTTCAAGTGCGACACCGTCAAAACTGTCATTCCGAGAAGCGCAGCGACGAGGAATCTACTTTTCGTCGCTAAAGGCAACAGCGGCAACAACAGATTTCTCGCTTCGCTCGAAACGACAGTGATATTTTCGGCATAGTCACAATCAATTACTGCATTGCTTTTCACCACAGTAATTCTCCTCGTATGAATGCCGCCGCTTCGGGCGATTGGGGTTGTTGAAAGAAAATGTCGGCCGCGATGTCCTCGACTAGTCGGCCGTGATGCAAAAACAATACGCGGTCCGCTATCCGCCTGGCCTGGCCAAGATCGTGCGTGGTCATGACGATGGTGGTGCCTTGCGCATGGATGGCCGAGATGGTTTCTTCGATGGCCTTGGTTGCCGCCGGATCGAGGCTCGCGGTGGGCTCGTCGAGGAACAGCACTTCTGGTTGCAACGCCCATGCGCGCGCGAGTGCAACGCGCTGCTGCTCACCACCTGAGCAAAGCCGTGCCGCGCGATCTGCCAGATGCATGAGGCCGACGCGTTCCAGTGCAGCTTCTGCTCCGAAGCGCACGTTGCTTTGGCCCTGCAACTGCAACGCGAATTCCACATTTTCACGTACCGACCGGCGCAACATCACCGGGCGCTGGAACACCATCGCCTGCGCTCGTCGCACCGTGGCCATGTCGGTGTTCGACCATTTCACCGCACCAGCGGTCGGTGTGAGCAAGCCATGCAACAAGCGCATCAGCACACTCTTGCCGGCACCATTGGGGCCCATCACGACGTTGCGGGAGCCCGTTGGAATAGACAGCGAAACGTCGCTCAACACGGTGACGCCGCCGGCTGCGAAACCAAGGTGTTCGGCGCGCAATGGCAGGACGCGTGATGAATTCATCGCTTCAGCCATGCTTTCTCATCGCCGTTGTCTTGATAATCTGTGCGGCGAGATTTATGATCACCACCATCGCGATCAACACCACACCCAGCGCCAGCGCTAGCGGCAAATCGCCCTTGCTGGTTTCGAGTGCAATGGCTGTGGTCATCACGCGCGTCACGCCATCGATATTGCCGCCTACGATCATCACTGCGCCCACTTCAGCAATCGCTCGGCCAAACCCAGCCAGCACCGCAGTGGTAAGCGTGAAGCGCATATCCCACAACAATGCACGCATGCACTGTGCGCGACTTACATTAAGTGAGACCAATTGTTCGCGATATTCGCCCCACGCGTCTTCGATCACCTGCCGGACCAGCGCGGCAATAATCGGAAAAATCAGCAACGCCTGCGCGATCATCATCGCCGCCGGCGTGAAGAGCATGCCAAGCGCACCGAGCGGCCCCGCGCGCGACAACATCAAATAGACCAGCAACCCCACCACCACCGGCGGCAAACCCATCATGCCGTTTAACAACGCGATGACACCCTGCCGACCGGGAAAACGCGCCAGCGCCAGCCAGGCACCGAAAGGCAGCGCCAATAGCGAGGCTACGATCACAGCAATGCCCGAGACGCGTAGCGAAAGCCCGGCGATGGAAAGCAGCGCGCTATCGAGCGAGGCGATGAGTGCTACGGCGAGTGAAAAGCTTTGGGATATTTCTTGCATGGTGATCGTTGTCTGGCATTCTAGGGGCATACTTGTGTTGATTCCGGCCCCCGGAATCAATGCATAACAACACACTGGAAAACATAGGATTTGACCATGTCCGCGCGTCAACTCATGAGCACCAAGGAAGTAGCAGACTACCTGCGCCTCAAGGAGCGCAAAATTTACGACATGGTCGCCAACGAGGAAATTCCACATTCGCGAGTGTCTGGCAAGTTGCTATTTCCGCGTACGCTGGTAGATGAGTGGGTGCGGCAGAGCACGGCGGGAGCGGCACTGAACGCACAGCGTAATGCCCCGGCCGTGATTGCTGGCAGCAGCGATCCGTTGCTTGAGTGGGCGGTGCGCGAATCGCGCTGCGGGCTGGCCACGATGACTTATGGCAGCATGGATGGTATTGATCGAATGGTTGCAACCACGGCTTCTGCGGCGGCCATGCATATTCCAACGGCATCTGGTGCGAGGGGAGCGTACAGTGAGGATCGCAATATTACATTGGTCAAGGATCGACTGGCGCATCTGGATTGTGTGCTGCTGCAATGGGCCAAGCGCGAACAGGGGCTGGTGGTCGCCGCTGGTAACCCCTTGAAAATCAGCGAGCTATCTGATTTGAAGAAGTCAAAGGTGCGGGTAATGCTGCGTCAGCCCGGCGCGGGCAGTTACCTGCTCTTCTTACAGTTGCTTAGTCAGGACGGCATCAATCCCGATCACCTCAAGTATGTCCAACCAACCGCGCAGACAGAGTCCGACATTGCGTCGGCCATTCTCGATGATCGTGCCGATGCAGGACTTGCGGTTCGTGCTGTTGCGAAGCAGTTCCATCTCGATTTCATTCCACTCACGGTCGAGCGGTTGGATATCGCCGTGCTGCGACCCAGCTATTTTGACGCGCCATGGCAGGCGCTGATGTCTTTCACGCGCAAACCTGCATTCCTGCGATACGCGAAAACGCTGGCCGGATATGACGTTAGTGACTTGGGAAAGGTAATGTGGAATGCGTAATCCTGTGATGCTCCATTGTTGATCATGCGGGGTGCTTCAATCCAATTCAGCCACGCCGTTGACCAATCGCGTTCTTGGTGTGGTGTGGCTGGCGAATTTGCTTTATCCCCAATTGTTTCAGGATGATCTGCGCAAGACGATCACCGACTTTCGCATGTTGTTTATCACCAGGAGCCGACGGTGGCGCAGCTGGATCAGATTCTGGGGGAGCCGGGGGTTTGGGTGGAGCGGAAGAAGTAGACGCTACACTTGCCGGGATTCACTTGTGGTGAAATCGGTTAAATTTGTTCTTCCCCCTTTGCAAAAAGGAGCCGAGGGGGAGAGCGAAGCGAGGGGGCAGTTCAGGTGCTATCAACTAGCGACGACCGACAATCTCTCCCGCCTTGCAGGCCGCGTGGCCCCCTACATGGGGCCACCGTTTCGTCGGCGCGAAGCATGCTTCGCGAATTCCCGGCTCAACCCTCCCTTTTACAAAGGGAGGAGCAAATCGCAACGCATGACCACCCACTTCAATTTTCAAGCGCATGAACACTCGCCTCCCCGCCTTCACTCTCGCCGCACTCGCCCTGCTATTTGCGCTCGCGGTCATCGCCTTTTCCGTCGGCCGATTTGCGATCAGCCCGTATGATTTGCTCACTGTGCTGTGGGCGAAGCTTAGCGGTGGCACACACGCATTGCCGTCCACCTATGACGCCGTCATTTTCCAGATCCGTGGCCCGCGCATACTCGCGGCCATCCTCATCGGTGCCGCACTTTCCGGCGCAGGTGCGGTGTACCAAAACATGTTTCGCAACCCGCTCGTGTCGCCCGATATTCTCGGCGTGTCCAGCGGTGCAGCATTGGGCGCGGTGCTGGCGATTTTTTTGGCTCTTCCCATTCTCGCCATTCAGGGATTCGCGTTTGCCGGTGGTTTGCTGGCAGTGGCAGTGGTGTATTTCATCGGCAATGCCGTGCGCGGACACGACCCCATCCTCGCGCTGATCCTGACGGGCGTGGTGGTCGGCACTTTGTTTGGCTCGGGAATTGCGCTGATGAAAACTCTGGCCGATCCGTACAATCAGTTGCCTGCGATTACGTTCTGGCTGCTCGGTAGTTTGAGTTCGATTTCGCCGGCCGATTTATGGGTGGCGATTCCGCTGGTGCTGCTCGGGCTGATGCCGATTTTCCTGCTGCGCTGGCGCATGAATCTGCTTTCTCTCCCTGATGACGAAGCACGCGCGCTAGGCGTAAACGTTGGGCGATTGCGACTGGTAATCGTCACCTGTGCCACGTTGATTACGGCTGCGGCGGTGGCGATATCGGGCATCATCGGCTGGATCGGTTTGCTCATCCCGCACGCGGCGCGCTTGCTCATCGGGCCGGAGTTCGCGCGCATGCTGCCACTGTCCTTGCTGCTCGGCGCTTGTTACCTCCTCGCGGTCGATACGCTGGCGCGCACGATGGCATCGATCGAAATTCCACCCGGCGTGCTGACAGCGCTGATCGGAACACCGCTATTCCTGTGGTTGTTGGCAGTCACACATTCGCGAGCGAGGAGCGGTTCATGAAACCATTGCTCGAAACCCGCGCTCTCGCCTACGGCCATCCGGGCCGCACGCTGGGCAGGGACATCAACATTGACGTGAACCCTGGCGAAGTGCTGTGCGTACTCGGCCCCAACGGCGGTGGCAAGACGACGCTATTTCGCACGCTGCTGGGCCTGCTGCCCGCACATGCGGGATCGATTGCCCTGAGCGGCAAACCACTTGCGGCGTGCACGCCTTCCGAGCGCGCCAAACTGATGGCGTATGTCCCGCAGGCAGGCAACAGCTACTTTGCGTTCACGGTTCGCGATGTGGTGTTGATGGGCCGCACCGCGCATCTTGGATTGTTCGCGGCACCCGGCCCGAAAGATTTCAACGCCGCCAACGCTGCAATGGCGGAATTACGCATCGCCCATCTCGCTGAAAAATCGTTCACGCAGATCAGCGGCGGCGAACGCCAGCTAGCGCTAATCGCCCGCGCACTCGCGCAGGAATCACCGTTGCTGGTCATGGACGAACCCACCGCGAGCCTCGATTTCGGCAATCAGTCGTTGATCCTCAACGAAATCGTGCGATTAAAAGCGAGTAGCCGCAGTGTTCTTTTTTGCAGCCACGATCCGGATCACGCGCTGCAATGTGCGGACCGGGCGCTTCTGTTACATCGCGGCAATGTGCTGTCGCTGGGTAGCCCGCGCGAAGTCGTCACCGCAAACAATCTCAAAACGCTTTACGGCGTGGATGTGGAATTGATCGAGAGCCAGTCCGCCGGGCAACTGCTTTGTCGGCCCGCTTTGCGCACAATTTAGACCATGACCGGCACAACGAGTACAAAGTGTCCATCCAGCGCGGCGTTCCGGGCATTTTCGTGCCTGGAGGCTCACCAGTGTTCGACTTTGTTATTTTCATGACTCCCGGAGGCCCACATGCACTATCTGTTAATGTACGATGTCGTCGATAACTACGTCACCGCCCGCGTTCCATTTCGCAAGCTGCATCTGCAACACGCCGCCGCCGCGCACCAGCGTGGCGAGTTGCTGTTGGGCGGCGCGCTGGCGAACCCGGTCGATGGTGCAGTGATCTTATTTCAGGGCGATTCACCAAAAGTCGCGGTCGATTTTGCGAACGCGGACCCCTATGTGCTGAATGGCCTCGTGGCGCGCTGGCGGGTGCGCGAGTGGACGACGGTAGTTGGCGACAATGCGTCGGTGAAGGTGGATTTGAATTCGCTGTAGAGAAAATTCGAGCCCACGAACCAACACAGCTACTTTATCGATCACCTCCGCGTCCTGCTGGCAGCGCTGGTCATGGCCCAGCGAGGCGTTTGCGGTGGCCGGTTGTCGTTAAGTATGCCGGGGGCGAGGCGGGGCTTTAGCTGTGGCTGTGATGGGGCGAGGTGTTAACTTGGCGGAGTAGAGCCATTTGCCGCAGCCTGCACTACACGGTGGTCGAGCGGCTACGAGCATTGGCGCTCAACGACACGCCCTTGGCAAATGCGCTATTTCTGCTTTCATCGGTGACGCCACGCGCGAAAAAACATTACGGTGAAATATGCAGGCTGAGCGGCACATCCACAAGCGCGCCGTCGTCAATGGACGCGCCCGAGACTGACACGAACACGCCAGAGTGGTCACTGCATCGATAAAGTGGCTAGCCGCTGCCGTCTCTGAGAAGCAGATTTTTGTCAGTTGGGCAGAGCATGCTTGGGCTCGCGTAAAACGCCGCGATACTCGCTGCAGAGCAAACTACGTGGGACATTTCTTCGCGGATCGCCATTCGGTGAGCTTTCCAGGTCAAAATAGCCGGAAAAGCCCCGCCAGTGCTAGACCTACATTACTTCACCTGCCCCAGCTTGGCCTTATCCAGCACCGTCATCGCCGCCGCCACAAAGCCACCCGCATCGGCCAGGTTCGCGGGCAGGATCAACGTATTGCCAGCCTTGGCGAGATTGCCGAATTGCTCGATATATTTTTCAGCCACTTTCAGGTTCGCCGCCAGCATTCCACCCGGCGCCTCTAATGCACCTGCAACCTGACGCACCGCGCTGGCGGTCGCTTCGGCCACGGCGATCAACGCTGCAGCTTCGCCTTGCGCTTTATTGATTGCAGCTTGTTTTTCGCCCTCTGATGCCAATATCGCGCCCTGACGCTGACCATCGGAGAGGTTAATCTGTTCCTGACGCAAACCCTCTGACTTGGCGATCACAGCGCGCTTTTCACGCTCGGCGGTAATCTGCGCCTGCATGGCACGGAGTATTGATTCCGGCGGCGTGAGGCTCTTTAATTCATAGCGCAATACCTTGATGCCCCAGGTTCGTCCGGCTTCGTCGAGTACCGAGACGATCTGACGGTTGATGTCGTCGCGACTCTCGAACGTTTTGTCCAATTCCATCTTGCCGATTTCGGAACGCAACGCCGTCTGCGCCAGTTGCGAAATCGCGAGCTCGTAATCGGACGAGCCGTAGCTGGCGAGCTTCGCGTCCATCACCTGAAAATAGATGATGCCGTCGACGGCGAGCTGGGTGTTGTCCTTGGTGATACAGACCTGCTCGGCAATATCGAGCGGCACCTCTTTAAGCGAATGGCGATAAGCCACACGATCAATGAATGGCGTGATCCAGTTAAAGCCCGGCTGCAGCACAGTGTGAAATTTGCCGAGCCGCTCGACCACCCAGGCACTTTGCTGCGGCACGATCTTCATGCCCTCGATGATGAGGGCGACGAAAAAGGCACCGACAAATACGCCGACGGCGACAGTGGGGTTCATTGTCATAAAGCCGGCAGCACCGGCGATGATGGCAGCGATGATTAATTTAACAAGCATGGGAATCTCCTTACGAGGATGTTCAACAACTGTTGCGATTACAGCGGGAAGAGTTGACGTCACTGAAGTTTTGTCGGCAACGGCATGGGCGGATTGATTCTTGAGTTTAAGCATGCCGGGGGCAGCGTGTTTGGTGGCCAGATGGGGCTTCAAATTCTCGGTTACCTTTGCGGCTAAATTGGCCGCCAGTTTAGCCGCTGCCGACCGGGGGTCAGGCTGCTCGCCCGGAGTGCCGGTCGTTGGATTTTTGGCTTTGGCGGCTTCGTCCTTGATCGCTTGAACAACCTCCTCGGCCCACTTGAATTTATTGCTGCTTAGACCGGCGGTCGCAGCGAAAACGGCTAACGCGATCCATTTGGAATGGGTCACCGACCAGGCGATAAGCCCGGCGATCAATCCATTCATGAGCCTTGAAAGCATCAGGCAGTGGCCCGCTGGCTACCCACCACCCAGCACTGTCCGTCCTGCGCCAGGATGTGGAGTGTGCCGCCGACCTCTACGGCAGTGGCGGCGACATCACCGGGTTTGATGCGGGCATCCCACTCCACGCCGCGATACTTGATGCGCAAAATTCCTTCGGCCGGGTTAACCCAATTGGCTACCGTCACGGACTGCCCGACATCGATCGCATTGGCTTGGTCGCCGTCGGTGCGATGCGCCGCGTGCCAGTGCTGCACCCACCAGGTGCCGATACCGGCAACGACACCCGCCACCGAGACCTGCGCGATGAACGGTGCCCCCAGCCAAGCCGCCAATGCCCCTGCCAGCGCACCCACACCAATTACGAGCAAGTAAAAGGTTCCCGTCATCAATTCAATAATGACGAGCGAAAAGCCAAGAATGGTCCAAATGAGATAGTCCTGCATGATTTCCTCCAAACGGTCATCCGGAACGACGCTGCCTTGAATCGTGCCGTATTAATTGAATGTCAGTATTGATGCCACCCGCATGCACGTCAAGCTGGAAGTCACGGTTGCCCTCGTGGTGCGACGAATGGCGACCGGGCTCGACCAATGGCGAGCTTGACGCTCAGCCAGCGTCGTTGCTGCATTTACTGGGGACGCTTCGCCGAAATTACCTTGGTATTCACACCGGCAAAATTCAAGCCGCCGAACAATCGTCCGTGCTCGATCTTTACACAGCGATCCATCACCACATCCAGTCCGGCCTCTGTCGCGCGGGTTGCGGCGGCATGATTAATAACGCCCAACTGCATCCATAAACATTTCGCGCCGATGCGAATGGCATCTTCGGCTAATGCAGGGATTTCCTCGGCCTTGCGAAAGCAGTCAACCATGTCAACTTTCTCCGGGACATCCTGAAGCGATGCGTAGCATTTTTCGCCCAGCACTTCTTGATACGCAGGGTTCACGGGGATGATGCGATAGCCGTGTTCCTGCAGATACTTGGCCACAAAGTAGCTGGGCCGCCACCAATTGGAGGACAGCCCCACGATTGCGATCACGTGGTTTTGTTTGAGAATACGGCGAAGTGAATTGATGTCATCCATGCAGTTCTCTGATTGTCGGTGTCGCTCGCTTGCAGGTGAAAATGACAAGCGAGTGATGAGAATGCCAGAAAATGCCTCACTGCACCATCGGCAGTCCAACTACGCGGTATGTCAACGGGTGCATTCCAGACGATAATACGGCGGTAACTTCAACCAGACAAACGTGACCTAGCATCGCTCATGCTAAAAACAGAAACGCCCAGCACACACCACGCAAATCTCGATCAATATTCGGCGAGCGATCTTGTCAACGCGTTTGCTGATGACCAGATCAATGCGGTAAACGCCGTCCGCGCGGCCAGCGCACAACTCGCGGCGGCAGTCGATGCAGCGGTATCGCGCCTTGAGGCAGGTGGGCGCCTGATTTACGTGGGGGCCGGCACCTCTGGTCGATTGGGATTACTGGATAGTGTGGAGCTTTACCCGACTTTTTCATGGCCCAGAGAACGCGCCGTTGCCTTGCTTGCCGGTGGGCGCGAAGCGATATTTCAGGCCGTTGAAGGCGCGGAGGATAATCATGCGCAAGGGGCAGCGGACCTGATAGCGAGCGCAGCGGGGCCGAAGGATGTCGTCATCGTTCTCGCAGCCAGCGGCTGCACACCGTATGCGCTAGGCGCGCTGGCGGCTGCACGCAAGCTCGGTGCGCTCACCATCGGCATTGCCAATAATCCGGATGCGCCGGTCGCGACTGAAGCAGAAATTGGCGTCACACTCGATACCGGCTCGGAATTAATTTCGGGAAGCACCCGTCTAAAAGCGGGCACCGCGCAAAAAATCGCGCTCAATACATTTTCGAGCGCCGTGATGGTGCGGCTGAACAAGGTATACGGCAACCTGATGGTGGATTTGAAACCGACCAACGCCAAGCTGATGCGGCGCACCGTAAATCTCACGATGCTGGCAACGGGCACTGATGAGGCGACCGCGCGCGCGACGCTCGAAGCTTCTGGCTATCACGTCAAGGTTGCCATTGTCGCCATCACCAGCAAGATCGGTGTCGCCGATGCGCAAGTGCTGCTGGCCGATGCCAACGGCAGCGTGCGACTGGCTATCGCAAAATGACGGAAACACCAAAAAGTCCGTGGCGCTGGATTCCAACGCTCTACTTTGGGCAGGGAATTCCATACGTTGTCGTGATGACGCTTTCGGTCATCATGTACAAGAATTTAGGGCTATCCAATACCGACATCGCGCTCTACACCAGCTGGCTGTATCTACCCTGGGTGATCAAGCCGCTTTGGTCGCCGGTGGTGGACATGTTCAAAACCAAACGCCTGTGGATTGTAAGTTTGCAGCTTGTCATCGGCGCGTCGCTGGCGCTGGTCGCGCTGACGATTCCGACCGCACATTTTTTTCAGATTACGCTAGCCGTGTTTTGGCTGATGGCCTTCAGCTCTGCCACCCACGATATTGCGGCGGATGGTTTCTACATGCTTGCCTTACCGCAACACGAACAGGCCGCGTTTGTCGGGGTGCGCAGTACCTTTTATCGCATCGCGATGATCGCGGGGCAAGGCGGCTTGGTGTTTCTGGCGGGCATGATTTCTGAGCAGACGGGAAATGTGTCGTTGGCATGGTCGATTATTTTTGCCATTTTGGCCGGCATGTTTTTTTTATTGTTTGTTTATCACCGGTTTGTGTTGCCGGTGCCTGCAAGCGATCAGCCATTGCTGCGCGAGGGTAGCGAAAATGTCCTCGGCGGATTTGTCTCGACCTTCACCTCGTTTTTCAAGCGCAAAGATATTTTCATTATTCTCGCCTTCCTGCTGCTGTTTCGTTTTGGCGAAGCGCAGGCGCTAAAACTTGTAGCACCGTTTTTGCTCGATCCAGCAAGCGTCGGCGGGCTCGCGTTAACGACCAAACAGGTCGGCTTGGTCTACGGCACGATCGGCGTCATCGCACTCACACTCGGCGGCTTGCTTGGCGGCTACGCGATCTCCCGCCACGGCTTGAAGCGCTGGATCTGGCCGATGTTGCTGTCGGTGCATCTGCCGAATCTGGCATTTGTGTTTTTGGCGTATGCGTTGCCCGACAGTATCGTCGTCATCGCCATCGCGATCGCGATTGAGCAATTCGGCTACGGCTTTGGCTTTGCCGCGTATCTGCTATTCATGATCATGGTTGCCGACGGCGCGCACAAGACTGCCCACTATGCCATCTGCACCGGCTTCATGGCGCTGGGCATGATGCTGCCCGGCATGGCCAGCGGGTGGGTGCAGGAGCAACTCGGCTACCAGCATTTCTTTATCTGGGTGTGCATCGCCACCTTGCCATCTTTGCTAGTGACGGCATTTGTAAAGATTGATCCTGCGTTTGGCAAAAAGGCTGCAAGCTGAAATGGCTGCTGTACCAAGTTCAACGCGCCTGATTTCACTGGACGCTTTTCGCGGCTTCACGATTGCCAGCATGGTGCTGGTGAACAATCCGGGAGATTGGGGACACATCTATTCGCAGCTTGGCCACGCTGAATGGAACGGCTGGACGTTTACCGACTGGATTTTTCCGTTCTTCCTGTTTATCTGTGGCGTGTCGATGACATTTTCGCTGGCGAAAGGACGAGATGCGCGGGCGGATGCGGGCGACGACAAACCCGCGTTGTTGCTGCAACTATTCAAACGCGCCGCGATTATTTTTCTTATCGGCTTGTTGCTCAATTTCATCCCGGCCTTCAATCTTGAGACGCTCCGCATCCCGGGCGTGTTGCAGCGCATCGCGCTGTGCACGATGCTGGCCGCACCCATCGTGGTGTACTTTAGTTGGAAGCAGCAGTGCGCGTGGATCGTTGGGCTGCTGGCGATATACACCTTGTTGATGTTGTTTGTGCCGGTGCCGGATGTGCAGGGCCGCGTCGTGGCGGGCGCGCTCGAACCGGGTCGCGATTTCGGTGCGTTCGTGGACAGACTGCTACTCGACGGGCATCTCTGGGCGAAATCGAAAACGTGGGATCCGGAAGGGATCGTCAGCACCCTGCCCGCATTGTGCAGTCAATTGTTCGGCGTACTGGTTGGCCGCTGGTTACTGTCGAAAAATTCGGTCGCTGAAAAAACCGTATGGATGATGTTGGCTGGCCTGCTCTGCCTGTGGCTGGGCGCAATGATCGATGCCACCTTCATGCCGATCAATAAAAGCCTCTGGAGCATTTCGTTTTGTATCTTCATGACCGGCTGGGCGCTGCTACTATTTTCGTGTTTTTATTGGCTCATGGATGGCAATGATTCCGCGTTTCTACGGGGGAAGCTTCAAAATATTTTTCTGCCCTTTACCATCTATGGCATGAACGCCTTGTTCATCTTTGCGTTTTCCGGATTGGTGGCCAAGATGCTGGGCTTCATCAAGTTTTCAGAAGCGACCGGTGGGTCGATTTCGCTCAAGGGTGTGTTGTTTGCGCCGTTGCAGGCGTTGCCGATTTCGCCGGTCAATGCTTCATTGCTGTTTGCGGTTTTATTTAATCTGGCGATGTTTTTTTTAGCGTGGTTTATGTGGAAGAAAAAATGGTTCGTAAAAGTATAAACACTAGCACTGGCGCGCCCTCTGGGGCAACAATAGCCTGGAACGCGCGCCGAATCTCATTCGGCACTTTTATGTGTGCAACCTTGCTGGCCGCTGGCTGCGCACAAGCTCCCGCGCCCACGACAGCATTGATCGACCCCAATCTCCCGCCCCCCACGCCGCGCGAATTTCGCGCCGCCTGGGTCGCCACCGTTGCCAACATCGACTGGCCGAGCAAAAAGGGGCTGTCGGTCGAGATGCAGCAAAAGGAAATTATTCGCATCGTTGAGCGCGCGAAAGAATTGAGGCTCAACGCGCTCATCTTTCAGGTGCGTCCTGCGGCTGATGCGCTGTACCCGTCGGTACTTGAGCCGTGGTCTGAGTATTTGACGGGCGAGCAAGGCAAAATGCCCGATCCTTATTACGATCCGCTAAAGATGTGGATCGAGGAGGCGCACAAGCGCGGCATTGAACTGCACGCGTGGTTCAATCCCTATCGCGCGCGGCACACGTCGGCGAAATCGCCGAACGCACCCATGCACATCGCCAATACCAATCCGGCAGTCGTAAAGAACTACGGCGGCTATTTGTGGATGGATCCGGGCGAGGCTGTCGCCGCGCAGCGCACGCTCGATGTCATTCTCGACGTGGTGCGGCGTTACGATATCGACGGCGTGCATGTCGATGATTATTTCTACCCTTATCCCGTCAACGTGCCGGGAAGCTCAGTTGGCAACAACGCGCCGGTTGAACAGGATTTCCCTGATGATCCCTCTTGGCAACATCATGTCGGTCTCGGCGGCGGCCTGAGCCGCGCGGATTGGCGTCGCGGCAACGTCAACCTGCTGATGCAGAAAATCAACAGCCGCGTTCATGCAGAAAAACCATGGGTGCGCGTTGGTATCAGCCCATTCGGCCTTGGCCGCCCGGATCGTCGTCCGCCGGGCATCGTGGGGTTTAGCCAATACGACAAACTTTACGCGGACGTGGAGCTTTGGCTCAGCAAAGGCTGGCTCGATTATCTGGTGCCGCAACTTTATTGGCCCATCGAGCAGCGCGCGCAGGCGTTCGAACCGCTGCTCGATTACTGGCTTTCTCAAAACACGATGAAGCGCCACATCTGGCCCGGCCTCTACACGAGCCGTATTAACGACACCGATAAGTCTTGGCCCATCGACGAAATACTGAAGCAGATTTCACTAACGCGCTCGAAGAACATGCCGCAGGGGCATGTGCATTTCAGCATGGTGGCGCTCACCGAAAATCGCCGTGGCATCACGGAGGAGTTAAAAGCGAAATCGTACAAGAGCCCGGCATTGATTCCTGCCGCACCCTGGTTGGTGACAAGTACAACTCGCGTGCCAATCCCGCCGTTGCTCACGGTAGACACCGATAGTGTTGCCCGGACTGTCACGCTCAACCTGACTAGTTTCAAGCCGCTTACTGACGGGCACGCCTGGCAAATCGCAGCCTGGCTCCGGATCGGCGGCGTTTGGACGTTCAATGTCGCGCCAGTTTATATGGCAGAAGACTCGCTTACCCATGCTATCGGCACGGGGTTCGCTTATAGCCTTGACGATCCCAAGCAGATTCCTGACAGGGTGGTCGCATTTAGCATCGATCGTTTCGGCACTGAGAGTGCACGTGTCAGCTGGAGTGCTGGGGAGAAGAAATGATGGCCATGAACACGACTTTCACTACAACACACTGCGGACTCGGCATTGATGCTGGCGGCACACAAACCCGCTGGGCGCTCGCAAATGTTGAAGGCGACATTGTCGCCAGCGGCCACGTTGCCGGGTTGACCGCGTTGCAAATGCGCACCGATGCCGGCACGCAGCATATTCACGATGTTCTCGCCGATCTCGCTTTAATGATTCGCGCACACGGACAACCGGCGCGCGTATTTGCGGGCCTCACGGGTTTCAGCGAAGGCGGGGAAAGCTTGCGTGCGTTGATCGCCGGCGCACTCAACGTGGATGACAATGCCGTCACCTTGGGCAGTGATGTCGAGATTGCGTATCTCGATTTGTATGCGCCGGGCGAAGGCTATGTGGTTTACGCGGGAACCGGTTCGATTGCGGCATTCATTGATAGCGCGGGTGCGTTGCACCGCGCCGGTGGCCGTGGTGTGTTGCTCGATGATGCAGGCGGCGGATTCTGGATTGCGCGCGAAGCGTTGAGGCATATCTGGCGCAATGAAGACGAGCGCCCGGAGAGCTGGCGCGATTCACCAATGGCGCACGAAATTTTTACGCGCATCGGTGGCAGTGATTGGGCGCAGACGCGCCAGTTTGTGTACGGCTCCACAAGCGATGATGTGCGCGGAGAAATTGGCAAGCTGGCGCTGGCCGTGGCTGCGGTGGCAGACATCGATCCCGACGCGCGGCGTATTCTTGAAGCTGCCGGTGAAGAGCTCGCCCGACTGGGTCGCGCCATGACGTTACGTTTTGGTTCGCGCCCGGTCACGCTGTCGGGGCGCGTTGCTCAGTTACACCCGCTGATCGCAGCGGCGATGCGGGCGGCACTGCCGGATTCAACACCCTTCCAAGTCAAAACAAGCGACGCGCATTTTGCGGCGGCGCGCATCGCTGCACGCATCAGCGCCTAACGCATCGCCAACGCAGGACATTGAGGAAAGTTAGATGAAAAAACTTTTGTGCATCATCGTGTTTGGCCTCTTGACTGGCTGCGCCACGCCATATATCGACAGAACCTACACCTCAATCGGTCAGGATAGCCGCGCACAATTTCTTATCCTCCACTACACACACGAAGATTTTTCGACCTCGCTCAAACTGCTCACAGAAGGTCAGGTCAGCAGCCATTATCTGGTCAACAATAATCCGCCAACCATCTACCGGCTGGTCGATGAAAACCGGCGCGCCTATCACGCAGGCGTTAGTTACTGGAAAGGGGCAACACAATTGAACGCGAGTTCAATCGGCATCGAAATCGTCAATCGCGGTTACGACGACACGCCAAACGGGCGCGTCTGGTACGACTACCCGCAGGCACAGGTCGACGAGGTCATCGCGTTGGTTAAAAAAATTGTCAGGGAACACGACATCAAGCCGGAACGCATTCTTGGCCACAGCGATATTGCGCCGGGACGCAAGGTTGATCCGGGGCCGCGATTTCCGTGGAAGCAGTTAGCTGATGCAGGATTGATTGTGTGGCCGGATGCGGATCTGGTCGCGCAGAAAAAGGCGGCTTACGAACAACAGTTGCCGGACGTGGCGTGGTTCCAGCAAAAATTGGATCAACATGGGTTTGCGGTTCCCCGCAATGGTGAACTCGACAAACGCACGCAGGATACCGTGAGCGCCTTCCAGATGAAATATCGGCAAACGCGTTTCGATGGCATCCCCGACGCAGAAACGGCGGCGTTGCTCGATGTCCTGACGACACCCTCGGCAGAGAAAGCAAAATGATCAAACACGGGCTGTGCGCAATATGCCTGCTGCTGGCCGGTTGTGCGAGCGGGCCGCGCATCGATACGACCTACACGTCCCGCAGTCAGGATAGTCGCGCGCAATTTCTGATCATTCACTACACGGCTGGCGGTTTTGCGGGTTCACTCAAATGGCTCACGGAAGGGCCGGTCAGCAGCCATTATCTGGTTAACGACAATCCACCAACGATCTACGGGCTCGTCGATGAAAACCGCCGCGCCTTCCACGCCGGGGTCAGTTCATGGCAAGGCCACACACAATTGAACGCGAGCACGATCGGCATTGAAATTGTCAACCTCGGTTACAAGCGCACGCCTGAAGGCCAGCAGTGGATTGACTACCCGGAGGCGCAGATTGATGCCGTGGTTGCACTGGTAAAAAAGATTGTCAAAGACCACGACATCAAGCCGGAACGAATCCTCGCGCACAGCGATATCGCACCGCAACGCAAAACCGATCCGGGGCCGCGCTTCCCATGGAAACGTCTGGCAGATGAGGGCCTGATTCTATGGCCGGATGCGACGCAGGTTGCGCTTCGACGACCAGGCTTCGAAACACAACTGCCCGACATTGAATGGTTCCAGCGCCATCTCGCGCAGCACGGATTTGTCGTGCCGCTTAATGGGGAGCTGGATAAAGAAACCCGTAATGTGCTCATCGCGTTTCAAATGAAATATCGTCCGGCAAATTTTGATGGCACACCCGACGCGGAAACGGCGGCGTTGCTGGATGTGTTGACATCATCAACTACACCAACAAAATAATGAGGGCTGCGTATGAAGTGGATTTTCGGTGCAGTGTTCGGTCTGGGGGCATTGGCTATGGCGATGCCGTTTAGCACTGGTGCTGCGGGGTCACCCAACCTGACAAAACTCGACACGGAACTATCCGCCATCGTCAGTGATGCGACGCATCCGCTGGCGAGCTTGTCGGTGTTAGCGATGAGAAACGGTAAGGTCGTCTACCATCGCCAGTTCGGGCATCGCACCATCGACGCCGCCAACGCGGCGAAGAATCGCCCCGCCAATGCCGACACGATGTATCGCATCGCCTCGATTTCAAAATTGATTGTGACGCTGGGCGTGATGAAGCTGGTGGAGGACGGCAAACTGACGCTTGATGCCGACATCAGCGAGACTCTCGGCTTCAAGCTGCGCAATCCCAATTTTCCGGATGACGCGATCACGCTACGCATGTTACTGAACCACACTTCATCGCTACGCGACGACGGTGGCTATTATTGGGAAGCCAGGCTCGGTGTCGGGTTTGCGGACGTGCTGGTGCCGGGGTCAAAGCTGTACGGCGACGGCAAAATGTGGGCGAAGAACGCCAAGCCGGGTGTCTATTTTCAGTATGCGAATCTGCCGTGGGGCGTGGTCGGCATGATGATGGAACGTGTGACCGGTGAGCGCTTTGACCGGCTGATGCGTCGCCTCATCCTCGACCCGATGGCATTGAAAGGCGGCTTTCATCCGGCTGATTTTTCGAAGGACGATTTGAGCAACGTCGCCACGCTTTATCGCAAACGCACCGGCGATGATGGCCGTGAAGTATGGAATCCCAAAGGGCCGTGGGTCGCACAGACGGATGATTACATTACTGCCGCGCCAGTTCCGCGCGCGCCGCCAAATTATGTGATCGGCACCAATGGCTCACTGTTCGGGCCGATGGGCAATTGTCGTTTGACTGCGGAGGGCTTGGGCAAAGTCATGCTGATGCTGATGAACAGCGGGATGCATGAAGGCCGGCGGATTCTCAAATCAGGCAGCGTCAAGCAAATGCTCTCGGTTCAGTGGCGGCACGATGGTAAGGCGCTCAACGGCAACAGCAATGGCGAAATTGGATTCGGCACGCACCTTGATCTGATGAATGTGTGGGGACTTGGCGTGCAGCATTTCCAGGACATCAGCGGGCCCAATCGGGGCGACCGTTTGGTCGAAGGTGGCGGCTTCAAGGCATCGGGACATTTAGGCGACGCATGGGGACTCACGTCGGCGATGGTGTTCGACCGCAAGACGAAGAACGGCTTGATCTTCCTGACCGGTGGCCCCGGTTTCGACCCGGAAATCCACACCGGCAAGTACTCGGCGTTTTATCGCCACGAAGAGCAGATCCTCACGGCGTTGTACCGTTATACGATTGGGGCTGGACAATAGGCATGAGGATGGGCGGGCATCTCCAATGGTTTTCGGCCTGGAAGGCACGCGGGTGCTTGACTTTGCATTTATTGCGGCATTGATGCGGATAGCGTCGAGACAATTTTGGTGCGCGCTGGCGCTGGCCTTACCGCTGTGGCTCGCTGGTTGCACAACAATTGCGGCTGTCCCGCCGACAACCGAAGTACGCGGCACCTGGCTCACCACCACCGCCAACGACGCCATCGCCAACCCCGCTAAGACGGCGTTGACAATGCAACGACTGCGAGAGATCGGCATCAATACCGTTTACGTCGAGGCTTGGAAAGACGGCGAAACACAATTCCCGTCGACGGTGCACGCACGCACGCTTGGCGCGACAGTCACGGGCAATCCGCCGCGCGACCTGATGCAGGAAACGCTGATCGAGGCGCATCGCAACGGGCTTATCTATATCGCCTGGTTCGAATACGGCTTTATGGCCGCGCATCAGTCTTCGATGAACCGTCTGCGCACACAAAAAGCGGCGTGGCTCTCACGTGACATCGTTGGTAACGACGTCGCACCGAACGGGTTTGTATGGATGAATCCGCTGCATCCCGAGGCGCGCCGCTTTCTGCTCGATCTGGTGCTGGAAGCAGTCGACAAATATGATCTCGACGGCGTGCAGTTCGATGACCGCATCGTCTGGCCGCACATTACGATGGGCTACGACGATTACACACGCAACATTTACGCCGCCGAGCATGCTGGCCGCGCACCGCCCGCTGACTACCGCGACCCCGCGTGGATGCGCTGGCGCGCTGAGAAAGTTGATGAGGTGGCGAAATGGTTTGTGCAGGAGATTCGCGCGCGTCGCCCCGGATTGGTATTGTCGCTGTCGCCCGCCGTCTATCCGTGGTCGTGGGAAAACTATTTACTGGCGTGGCCAGTCTGGAGCGCATGGACTGACGCGGACAGGCTGCAGTCGGCAACATTTCAATCCGCTGCCTCGCGAACAATCACGCCCAGATGGGATGAGTTTATTCCGCAGGCGTATCGTTTCAGCTACGACGCGTTTGCCAAAACCTGGCGCCAACAGGTTGAAGCTGTGCGTGCCCACAGCAATGATCGACACCGTGATCTGATCGCCGGCATTCGCATCGTTGGCGACGGCAAAGATTCGGGTTGGGAGCAGTTGCGCGATTCCATCATGCTGACACGCGAGATGAAAAACGGCGGTCACGTGCTGTGGTTCAGCCGCGGTGTGCTTGACCTTTATTCGACCGAACTCACACGTCTCTATACCGCAAGCGGTGCCGCTCGCTCGCCACATTTCGTCGCCAACTGGCGGCAAGTGTCGGTCCCGCTGCAACGCGCGCGACCCGATGAACCCGCAGCAGCGCTGGTGCGCTGGATCGGCACCGCGATACCGCGCGAGCGCTACCGCATCATCGGTTTCGATAGGGGCGCCTGGCAATACATTGGCGACCAACCGCTAGAGTTGGCATCGTCAACCGGGGACGAGGTTGGGGTAACCGTGCCCGCAAAATTCACACGCATCGAATTGATTGTGGACCGGCGCGAAGTGATGGCGCAACGACCCCCACGCGCCGCTCAATAAACTTCTCTGGAGAACGATGATGAAAGCATGGCGATGGATTTTTCTGCCGGTGGTGGCGTGGCTCTTGGCCGGATGCGCGAACCAATCATCCCAATCGCCGTCTGTCGCTGCCGCCCCGTCAAGCCCGACAATTCAATCGGCCGGTGATCGGCTCGCAAATTCGCCATACCGGCTGGAACGCTTCAGCCTGCCCGGCCCCGTTGCTGGCGTGCTGGTCAAGGTCGACCTGAACGACCCGCGCGTTCGGGTCGCTGTCGCGCTTGCGGATGACCGTGACCCCGACGGTGACGGCCCATGCGTCGGACAACTCGACACCACGAGCCAAGTCGCACGCAAACATAATTTCGATATCACGATCAACGCGAGTTTTTTTGCAGCACCCACACCGCGCGAAGTCGCCGGGCAGAAAGTCCGCTACTTCATCGGCAATTGTGCATGGCCACAAGGCTGGCATTTCTCCAATGGCAAAGTATTTGGAAAACCAAAGACCGCAAGCCTGCGGGCGACGATGATCGTGCATCGCGACAAAACAATCTCGCTCAGCGACGCGCTTGAAGCACTGCCAGCCGATACCCAGTTCGCAGTGAGTGGCAACGCGATGATGCTGAAGAATGGCAGTCCCACGCCGCCCGCCAACGATGGAGCAAGACACCCGCGCAGTGCGGTGGGCTTAAGCCATGACGCCCGCACACTTTTTATTCTTGCCATCGATGGCCGTCAGGAAACGCATAGTCGCGGTGTCACATTGGGGGAACTCGCGAATATTTTTATTCAATTCGGCGCGCACAACGCCATTAATCTCGACGGTGGCGGCAGTACCTCGCTGGTGATCAAAGACCCGGGCTCGGGCTCGTTCGCAATCGCCAATCAGCCATCGGATGCGTCCATGCTGAAGTTGCCGGTGCGCTTCGAAAGACCGGTAGTGGATGTGGTGGGAATCAAGATCGAGTAACGTCGATTATCCAAGCACGGCAGGCTCAAGCAACGTCAGCGTTTGACTCGTCGTATCCAATCTCGCCCGCACGCCAATCGGCAGCGTGAACTGATGCGCGATGTGGCCAAACGAATAGCCTGCGACTGCCGGAATCGGCATCATGCTGAAATGATCATCGAGCACTTCGTCGAGCGTCAATGAGGCATCGTTATCGGTCGCTTTGATTCTGCTGAATACACCGAGCATGATGCCTGCGGCACGCTTCAAGCCATCGCGTTCGCCACGATTGCCGACGCTTTGCTGTAATTGTGTGAGCATGCGATCAATGCGATACGGCGGTTCGCGCACGTCTTCGAGAAACACCAGATGGTTTTCAATTTCAGCGGCATAAGGCGTGCCGATCAATGCGCTCAGCACGCTCAGGTTTCCGCCAATCAGCCTGCCTTCAGCGACGCCATGCCGGAATGTGCGGAGCGTAAATTCTGATTGTGTAGCGACCTTGCGTTCATTCTCGACCGACATATTTATTTCCGTTTGCGCCCGCGGATGCATGAGCACGGCCTGCATTTGGCTAACGGCATAGTCGGTTGGTGACGATGGCGCGACGGGGCCGTGGAATGTCACCAATCCGGCATGACGATAAATGGCCAAGTGCAGCGCGGTGATATCGGAATAACCAACAAGAATTTTCGGGTTATTGCGGATCAGATCGTAGCGAATATCCGGCAGGA
>JAYURJ010000155.1:0-11357 GCA_043756275.1 Betaproteobacteria bacterium
CGGGAGAAGGGAACATTTTGCTCCCCTCTCCCCGCCGGGAGAGGGGTCGGGGGTGAGGTGGGCGCTCTACGCAGGTTAATGCCAGCTACGCCGCCCGCCGCCGCGAAAGCCACTTGCTTGCGATCGCACTGCCAATGCCGAGTATGATCGCCCACTCGAGTGACAGCGAAATGGTGGCGATACCAGTAACCAGAAGAGGCACGCGCTGCTCCGGCTCGGATGTCCAGATACGCCGCATCTCGGCGACATCGATCAGGCCCCACGCCACCAAGAATAGCAATGCCGACACCACGGCGAGCGGCAGTAGTGTCACATACGGCGCCACCATCATCAGGATGATGACCAGAAAAATGGCCGCGAAGGCGGCCGATAACGGCGTCTTCGCACCGGAATGGACGTTGACACCGGAGCGATTGAACGAGCCGCTCGACGGGTACGACGAGAAGAAGGCACCGGCCAGATTGGCCAGGCCCTGCCCGACCATCTCCTGATTTGCATCGAGCTTGTCGCGATTCTTTATTGCAACCGCGCGCGCAATCGCCATCGCCTCGGTCACCGCGATGAGTGTCATCGTTAGCGCTGGCAGGGCCAGAGCGGTAAGGGTCACGAGAGACAGATCGGGCGAGGACAGTGGTGGCCAGCCGCTGGGGATCGGCGCCACCATTTCGAGGTCGCCGCCGAGCCAAGACAGCGACAACGCAACGTGCCCGATCACGCTACCGGCCAGAACCCCGACGAGCAAGGCAGGAATGACCCGGTTCCATGGGCGCCACAGCACACATGCCAACGCAGTCGCAATGCAGGTCACGAGCGCGGTCGGCGAATAGCCCGGCAAACGCGAAACCAGCGCGTTCACGTTGGCAATAATCGATAGCCCTCTGGTCTGCTCGATCCCCAGTGCAGGGGCCAGCTGGCTATTGATGATCAGCACTGCGGCGCCGGCCGTAAAGCCGACGATCACCGAATGGGGAACAATATCGACGAATCGACCGGCATGGCAGAGGCCGAGCAAAAATTGCGTGACGCCGACCATGAAAGTAAGCGTCAGCACCAGCGAGACGTAGTCCGGCGTGCCCGGCATCGCAAGTGGTACCACGAGGCTCATTGTCATGAGCGAAATCGCGTTGGCAGGGCCGGTCACCATCAGGCGGCTCGAGCCAAAAATTGCTGCGATGAGACAGGGCACCATCGCCGAATACAGGCCGTATTGCGGCGGCATGCCTGCCAGCGTCGCAAAGGCGACCCCCTGCGGTAATACCACCACGGCACCGGTCAAGCCGGCCAGCACGTCGGCGCGAATCGCGCCGGGTTCACGCATCTGCGGCAGCCATCGAAGGATCGGTAAACCAAACATTATTTTCGTCTCGTTGTTTCGCGTTGTTTTGCGTCGTTCTGTTACCGCGTTTTTCAAAGCGTTGTTGTCAGGCGGTCACACTAGGAGCGTGTTAAGCAGAGCAATCTCCAAGCCAGTATGCCGCCAACGTCATCGGCGATGCGGCTTTCCACGCTGGCATCAAGATTGCTCAATACAATAAGTTGCTCGCGGGGAATCACCGACGTTTCATTCTGATTGAAAAATCATAGATGTTGGCGTCCAAGCGTTTCATTTGGCACTGGACTCAGCGCCGGCGCATGAAAGTCAGGCAATTTACAAAGGATGACGTATGCCAAGTGATATCGAAATTGCTCAGGCGGGCAAGATGGTGCGCATCGCCAGACTCGCTGAGGAAAAGTTGGGGATAGGCGAGGAGCACCTTGAGCCGTACGGGCACTTCAAGGCGAAAGTATCGCTGCCTTTTCTGGATACGCTAAAGGGCAAAAAGAACGGCAAACTCATTCTGGTCACCGCCATCAGCCCGACACCGGCCGGTGAAGGCAAAACGACGACCACGGTAGGACTCGGCGACGCGTTAAATTACATTGGCAAGAAAGCGATGATCTGCCTGCGCGAGCCCTCGCTGGGACCGGTGTTCGGCGTCAAGGGCGGGGCGGCCGGCGGCGGCTATGCGCAGATCGTGCCGATGGAAGACATCAACCTGCATTTTACCGGCGACTTCTCGGCCATAGCACTTGCCAACAACCTGCTCGCGGCGCTGATTGACAACCACATTCACCACGGTAACGAACTGGGCATCGATGTCCGTCGCATCCAATGGAAGCGTGTGGTCGACATGAACGACCGTGCACTTCGCGAAATCACCGCCGCGCTCGGCGGGCCCGGCAACGGTTACCCGCGTCAGGACGGATTCGATATCGTTGTTGCTTCCGAAGTGATGGCCATTTTCTGCCTCGCGACCTCGATTGAAGATCTCAAACAGCGCTTGGGCAGCATCGTGATTGCCTACACGCGCGACCAGAAAGCGATTCTGGCGCGCGATTTGAACGCGCACGGTGCCATGACCGTTTTGCTTAAAGACGCACTCGCCCCGAATCTGGTGCAGACGCTGGAAAACAATCTGGCCTTTGTCCATGGCGGGCCGTTCGCCAATATCGCGCACGGTTGCAATAGCGTGATCGCGACGCAGTCGGCCTTGAAGCTGGCCGACTACGTGGTCACTGAAGCGGGCTTCGGTGCGGATCTGGGTGCAGAGAAATTCATCGACATCAAGTGCCGCAAATCCGGATTGCGACCCGCAGCGGCGGTGATCGTGGCAACGGTGCGCGCGATGAAATATCACGGCGGCGCTGACCTGAAAACGATTACGCAGGAAAACATTGCCGCACTCGAAAAAGGCATCGTCAATCTCGAACGTCACGTCGAAAACGTGGCGAAGGTCTACGCCATACCTTGCGTAGTCTCCATCAATAAATTCACCACCGACACCGATGCGGAGCTCGAAATTCTGCGCTCGCGCATGGCCAAACTCGGCGTCAAGGTGGTGCTCGCCACGCACTGGGGTGATGGCGGCAAGGGTGCGGCCGATTTGGCACGGATCGTCGTCGAACTCTGCGAGCAAAAATCGAGCATGACGTTTGTCTACGACGAACAGGACACGCTCTGGGAAAAAATCAACAAGATCGCCAAGAAGGTTTATCGCGCCAGTGAAGTTACCGCGGACAACAAGGTGCGCAGCCAGATCAAGCGGTTGCAGGAAGACGGCTACGGACACTATCCGGTCTGCGTGGCCAAGACTCAGTATTCATTTTCAACCGACGCGCAATTGCGTGGCGCGCCCGACAACCACGTCATCAACGTGCGTGAAGTGCGCCTGGCTGCCGGCGCGGAATTTATCGTCATGGTCTGCGGCGACATTATGACCATGCCCGGTTTGCCCAAGGTTCCGTCAGCCAACAAGATCGATATTGTCAACGGCAAAGTAGTCGGCTTGTTTTAGTTTTTCCCTGCGCAAATTTTCCTATACCCGATGATCAAGACCCGAAACCAGCCCATCAAATTCGAAGACACCTCCAGCCAGGAGGTGAAATGCACCACCTGCTATATGTGCGCATGCCGTTGCGGGATTGAGGTCACGCTTCAAGAAGGACGCGTACGCTTCATCAAGGGCAATCGTCGGCATCCGGTGAATCAGGGTGTGCTGTGCGCGAAGGGCTCGGCCGGCATCATGAAGCAGTATTCGAAAGCCAAGCTGATCGGCCCGATGATGCGCAAACCCGGCTCTGAACGCGGGTTGGGCGAGTTCGTCTCCATTTCATGGGACGAAGCCCTGGCGATGCTGACCAAGCGGCTCACCCATATCCGCGCGACCGATCCGAAAAAACTTGCGTTCTTTACTGGCCGCGATCAGATGCAGGCGCTGACGGGGTTGTGGGCGCAGCAATTCGGCACACCGAACTGGGCTGCGCATGGCGGATTTTGTTCAGTGAACATGGCGGCAGCGGGCCTATACTCGATCGGTTATTCGTTTTGGGAATTCGGTGCGCCGGACTGGGATCGCACCAAATATTTTGTGCTCTGGGGTGTGGCTGAAGATCACTCCTCGAACCCAATCAAGATCGGACTCGACAAACTCAAACGCAACGGCGCGAAGTTTGTGTCGATCAATCCGGTCAGAACCGGTTACTCCGCCATCGCCGATGAGTGGATACCGATTCGTCCGGGCACTGACGGCCTGCTCGCGTTGGCAATCGTTCACGTGTTGCTTACGCGCGAGATGTTCGACGCGCCGTTTCTGGCGCGCTACACTAACTCGCCCTGGCTGGTGATCGATGCGCCCGGCACATCGCAGGACGGGCTGTTTCTGCGCGATGCAGCAGGTCAGCCACTGATCCACGATCAGCGTTCTGCTCGATTGGTCAATGGACTCGATGCCGATATTGACCCCGCGCTTTTCGGTGAATTTGAAACGCCGGACGGTGTTCGCGTACGCACCGTGCTGACGCTTGCCGCCACCCGCTATATGGATGAACGCTACAGCCCGGAATCGGTCGCCGCCGAGTGCGGTGTAGCGGCGGAAGTCATCGAGCGACTCGCACTTGAGATGGCGACCATTGCGTTCAAAGAGACCATTGAAATTGCCGTGCAATGGACCGATGTCTGGGGCAAGGTACACGACAAGGTGGTCGGTCGGCCCGTGTCGATGTACGCCATGCGTGGCATTTCGGCGCACTCGAACGGCTTTCAGACCTGCCGCGCGCTGCACCTGATTCAGATGCTGCTCGGTGCGCTTGAAGGCCCGGGAAATTTCCGCGCCCGCGCGCCCTACCCGCGGCCGATTCCGCCGCTGCTGCTGCCGGAAAATGATGAAGCGATTATCAATGCGCCCAATACGCCATTGTCAAAAGCGCCGCTCGGTTTTCCAACGCGCCCCGAAGACCTTGCCATCGATGCCGACGGTCGGCCGTTGCGGATTGACCACGCTTATTCGTGGGAGTCACCGCTGGCCGCGCACGGTGCGATGCACATGGTGATCACCAACGCGGTCAACGCCGACCCGTATCCCATCGACACGCTGATTTTATTCATGGCCAACATGGCGTGGAATTCATCAATGAACACTTCGGGCGTTCAGGATATGCTGCGCGCCAAACATGACAGCGGCCCCAATGCGGGTGAGCACAAAATACCTTTCCTCGTCGTCGCCGATGCGTTCGATTCGGAGACGGTACGCTTTGCCGATCTGGTGTTGCCCGACACCACTTACCTTGAGCGCTTCGACGCGATTTCGCTGCTGGATCGTCCGATCTCGGAAGTCGATACGGTCGCCGATGCGATTCGGCATCCGGTCGTGGCGCTTGATCGAGATGTCAGACCGTGGCAGGAAGTGTTGGTCGATCTGGCCGGACGATTGAAATTTCCCGCGTTCACCGATGCCGAGGGCTCTCCGAAATTCAAGGGTTACAACGATTTCATCGTTAACTATGAGAAAGTGCCGGGGATCGGCTTCCTTGCTGGTTGGCGCGGCAAGGACGGCAGCAAATCACTGCGCGGCGAGCCGAACCCAGATCAATGGAATCGCTATATCGAGAACGGCGCATTCTTTACCCACCACTGGGCCGAGAACGAGCAATGGATGCGCCACTGGAATCGCGATTACCAGCAGAAGGCGGTCGAGGCGACCTTTATCTCGAAAATCGAGCCGATCATCATGCAAATTTATTCGGAGCCGATCCAGAAATTCCGCTTGGCGGGGCTTGGACTATATGACGGTCCGCAGCCCACCGATCCATTGGACAAAGCGCGTTTGAGCAAGCATTTTGATCCGCTCCCCGATTGGTACCCCAGTCTGGAAAACGTTGGGCAGGATGAAAACGAATTTCCATTTCACGCGATTACGCAGCGACCGATGACGATGTACCACTCATGGGACACGCAGAATGTTTGGCTGCGACAAATCATGGCGGGTAATTTTTTGTACATGAATGAAGCGTCGGCCAGCGCACGTGGCCTTAAATCGATGGACTGGGTTTGGGTCGAGTCACGCATCGGAAAAATTCGCTGTCAACTAAAAACCATGGAAGGCGTCGAAGCCAATACAGTGTGGACCTGGAACGCGATTGGCAGACAGCGTGGTGCCGCAGCGCTGGATGCGGGTGCGAGCGAATCCACCCATGGATTTCTGCTCAACCATCTCATCAGCGAACAACTGCCGTCCAAACCTGGCGACCGGAAACTCACCAATAGCGATCCGATCACCGGGCAGGCAGCCTGGTACGACCTGATGGTGAAAATTACCAAGGCCGCTGCTGGTGAAGAAAGCGTCTGGCCGCAGTTCACCGGCGCAAACAGCGGAGTAGAAGAATGAGGCTGGGACTAACGATCGATCTCGACACCTGCGTCGGCTGCCACGCGTGTGCGGTGGCCTGCAAGGAGTGGAATGGCGAGTCCCTCATGGCAGGTCCCCTGCCTGACTACAAGCCCTATGGCAACGAGCCGTCGGGTGCGTGGCTGAACCGCATCCGCAGTTTTGAGTACGGCGCCTATCCGGAGTCCAAGACCGTCAACGTGCCGATGTCGTGCCTGCATTGCGAAGAGGCCGCTTGTGTAACGGTGTGCCCGACCGGCGCTTCTTATAAACGCGACGACGGCATTGTGCTGGTCGATCCGGACAAGTGCATGGGATGCAACTATTGCGCGTGGGCCTGTCCGTACGGCGCACGCGAGCTCGACCAGCAGGCCGGGGTCATGAAAAAATGCACCTTGTGTGTGGATCGAATTTACGACGAACGCCTGCCACCTGCCGACAGGCAGCCCGCGTGCGTGCTGGCATGCCCGACCAGTGCGCGCATGTTCGGCGATTTTGATGACCCGCAGTCAGCGGTTGCACAGGCGGCTGCGGCTCGGGGAATGCCGCCGATGCTCAATGATCTCGGCTACAAGCCGGTCAATAATTATCTGGCACCGCGCTGCGCGCCAGAAGTAAAAGTAGACATCCAGCAATTTCCGAAAAAAACGCTGACTCAGTTGCTCAAAGAGTGGGTCGGCACCTCGAAAGTAATTTGATATGCGTCCTGCACTGTCGGTGATTTTTTTTACCGTGAGTTCTGGTGCGGGTTTGGGTCTCCTGGTGTGGCTGGTCGTGCTTGCGTCGACTGGTTACGCCGGTGAGCTGTCCGCCGGGTCGATGCTGTCTATGCTGGCTCTCGGCATGGGTCTGACGACCGCCGGTTTGATGTCGTCGACCCTGCATTTGGCCAATCCCAAGAATGCTTGGCGGGCATTTTCCAGGGTGCGCACGTCGTGGCTCTCGCGGGAAGGGGTGCTGGCGTTAGCGCTTTATCCGGTGGCTGCCCTCTACGCTTGGCTCTTGACGATGGGCTTCGGTGCGTCGCACGTGCTTTTCGCATGCGTTGGATTGCTGCTGGCGTCGCTCGCGTTAGGTGTACTTTTTTGTACAGGGATGATTTATGCGTGCTTGAAAACTATCCCGCGCTGGCATACACGTTTGGTGCCTGCATGCTATGTATTACTCGGTCTTTACTCGGGCGCATTGGCGGGGCTGCCATTCATTGCGTTCGGCGGCGGTGGCGTTTCCAAACAGGTGACAGCGGTGCTGGCATTGCTGGTGTTGGCGCTACTCGTCAAAGCGGTGTACTACTTTCGATTCCGAACGCCAACGGTGCAGTACACGATCAACAACGCGTTGACCCTCGGGCCAAAGTCCATCCGTTTGCTCGATGTCGGCCACACGCACGGCACCTTTCTAACCGATGAGTTTTGTTTCAAGTTGGCGCGCGGGCACGCCGTTTTGCTACGCGTGGTGGCGGTCGCTGCCGGCTTCGCGTTGCCGTTTGTGCTGCTCGCTGCAGGCGCAACCGGGGTCATTCCACTTGGCGTTGCGGGGCTCGCCTGTGCACTCGGCCTGCTCGCAGAACGGTGGTTATTTTTCGCGGAAGCCGAGCACGTTGTGCGCCTTTATCACGGTGTCTCCCGCGTGTGAGGGAAATTCGCGTCGCACGCGAAATCTTGCTTTAGGCTGAGCGCTAATGTGCGTATCGCGCGCCGGTGTTTCCGAATGAAACTTGTGGTCAGAGCACAGTGAATGCACTTGAGTCAATGAATCAATGGCTTACAAAATAATACGATTGGCACGCGCCATGCTATATCTTCATCATTACTACACAAAAATGTACTTTCCTGGAAGGTGAATGCGATGGCTCGAACTGGCGAACAGTGGCACGAAAAACCCAAATTTCCGGAAACGCATTATGTCGACACGCGTATCTATACAGACGACACACTGTTTCGCGAAGAACAGGAAAAGATATTTAATAAGGTTTGGATCATCGCCTGCCATGAGAGCGAGATTCCTAACGCGCACGACTATCGGACCTTCCACCATCCGGGCGGTGCCGAACTGATCGTGGTGCGCGGCGAAGATTTGAAAGTCCGCAGCTTTTACAATATTTGCCCGCATCGTGGCAACACGCTCTTGTACGAGCCGGTCGGCAACGCGAAGCGCATCACCTGCATTTTTCATTCGTGGAGTTTCGACACCAAAGGCGCGTGTACCGATATTTCCCGCTGCAAACAAGGCTATCAGGAACGCTTCGGAACGGCTGATGCGAGCCTGCGCGAGGTGCGCACCGACATTGGCTATGGCGGTTTTGTCTGGGTCGTCATCGATGATGCCGCGCCCACATTGGCCGAATACATTGGCCCTGCGATGGAATTACTCGACGCGACGCTGGGCATGGAGCTTGAGGTTTTTCATTACCACAAGGCGGTCGTCCATACCAATTACAAGCTGTGGCACGACACCAACAGCGAGTTCTATCACGACTACATGCATCACTTTAACCGCGTCACGGGAATGATCCAGCCGGGCTACTTCGACAGAAAATACACCGGCTACAAGTACGGCCACGCCTCGGTCGGCTCGATGTCAATCAAGTACGACGCGTACGACGGCACCGGCGAACGCGGCGTCGGCTGGCCGGGCTTGGCACCCGGCGGATGGATTCTGATCGATGTTTTTCCTGGCATGACCTACAACCTGCGCACCTCGGTGCTGCGCATGGATACGGCGATTCCGATTGGCCCCAACAAGTTGATGATTGAATTTCGCGGGCTTGGTTTGAAGAGCGACACACCGGCGCAACGTGCGGAGCGCGTCCGCGATCACAATACGATCTGGGGGCCGTTCGGTCGAAACCTACACGAAGATCTGCTCGGCGTACATGGACAGGGAATGGCGATGCGCGAGCGCACCGACAGCAAATGGGTGATCCACGGTCGCGAGGAGAATATGACCATTCACGACGAAGGCGGCATGCGTCATTTCTACGCCGAGTGGGGACGCCGTATGGGTCGCAAACCCTTTGATCCGTTTGGCGACAACAAGCTTGAATCGGCGGACAGCAAAGTAGAAACAACCTAGACAAGACGCGAGAACAAGGGAAAAATTTTGGGACAGACTGATAAATTTGCCAACACTGGCGCGCGGGCAATGGTCGAAGAGCTTGTCTATCGCACCTGTATGAAGCTTGATGCACTCGATTTTGCTGGATTCCTCGCGTTATGTGACGAGAAGTTTCACTACATCATCACGGCCTATAGTCCCGAGATCAAAAAAGAAATGACCTGGCTCGAACACGACAACGCGGGCATGCAATTGCTGTTCAAAAATCTTCCCAAGCACAACAGCGACAAATCGCTGCTGAGCCGTCACGCGACCGTGTACACGATAGATTTCCATGAGGACGGTACGCAGGCCGAGGTGACGAGCGGATTGCAGGTGTACCGGACCACGCTCAATGGTGGTGCGACAGAGCTTTTTGCCGTAGGAAAAATGCATGACACAGTGGTGATCAATCAGGATGGCGCGCGTCTGCGTGATCGACACATCAGGCTGGACACGCGAATGTTCGGCATCGGTTTTCACATTCCTTTCTAGAATTGGCCGACAACTTGCGTACCCAAATCAATGCCAGAAACCGCGCCTTCCAGTACGAGGCTCGAGCTGGCGAGAAGATTCTTTACGCTGGTCTGCGCGCGGGAATAGACCTGCCGTACGAATGCGGCACCGGCACTTGCGGCACCTGCAAGGCAAAGCTCATTGATGGAAAAATTGAAGATGCATGGGCCGCCGCACCGGGCCGCAAGTACGTCAAAGCGGATCAAGGCGAATTCCTGATGTGCCAATGCGTTGCACAGGGCGACGTGACGGTTGAAGTATCGAAATTTGTGTACGCGATGGATCCGGGGACATGCCCGGCCAAAGCACTGACGGGAACGGTCGCAGACGTGCGCAATCTGACCCACGACGTCGCGGTGATTGACGTGCTGCTCGACTCGCCTTGCGACTTCGACGCGGGTCAATTCATGACCGTCGCGGCGCCCGGTGTTGCCGGCATGCGCGGATATTCGATGGTTAATTTCGCGCGTGACACCAAACATATCGAGTTTGTGATCAAGAAAAAGCCCGGTGGCGGCTTTTCGGAATGGCTATTCGCTGGGGCGGCAAAAGGTATGAAGCTCGATCTTTTTGGCCCGCTCGGCAAGGCAACTTTTTACCCGAGCCTTGCGAAAAATATTCTATGTATTGCGGGCGGCAGCGGCATTGCCGGGATCATGTCAATTTTGTCGCGCGCTTCACAAGAACGCTATTTCGAGCAGTTTAGTGGCCATGTTTATTTTGGCGTGCGCACGATGAAGGATGCCTTTTATCTTGACGAACTCTCGTCGTTCCGCAAAGAGTTCTCGAAGAATCTCGACATTACGGTTGCGTTGTCTGATGAGGATGTACCGACCGTCGCGGAAGAAAAATATCCTCTGCTGCATTTTGAGCGCGGCATGGTGCATGAAGTTGCCAAACGCGAAATGACAGGAAAATACCAAAACGTGCGCGCGTTTCTGGCCGGCCCACCGCCGGCAGTAGATGCCTCAATTCGTGTGCTGCTGCTTGAGGCGAAGCTCACGACCGATAATATTCGCTATGACAAGTTCAGCTAAGGCGAGACCGGAATGAACAAACAAAAAATTTGCCTGGCCTCTGAGATTCCGCAAAATGGGTTGAAGGAGTGCGTTGCTGAGGGCGGATTGAAACTGCTGGTGGCAAGTTCGGGTGACGCGTTCTATGCCGTTCAGGCAACGTGTCCTCATCAGGATGTTGCCTTGTGCGAAGGGCTCTACGACGGCGCAATCCTCACTTGTCACCAGCATCTTTGGCAATGGGATATCAAAACTGGTGCGGCCTTGGGCCTGGCTGAGGCACCGTTGGAACGATACGATGTTTTTATCGAAAACGAAACCATTTATGTGGGCTCGCAGGGCGCACTGAACGCCGGCGAATTGTTTTCCGGCATCGCCGAGCCGACGCTTGTCGCGTTGACCAATTTGGCCAGGAGTGAAGAGTTTGCCGAGGGCAGCTACCTGTACCGACCGGGCGATCCGGCAGACGATTTATTTGTTCTTGACTCAGGCCGTGTCGAGTTTCTAATCGGGCGGGATGAGCGCA
>JAYURJ010000156.1:0-3913 GCA_043756275.1 Betaproteobacteria bacterium
CGCGCCAAAACCATCGACTACGCCAAGATGGCTGAAGTGCAGAAGGGTTTTTCGGATCGGTATTTGAAGGAAGTGAAGTAGGGTCGTGGATCACGCAGGGTGGCTGTACTTACAACGCGCCGGCCTCTAAATATTGCTGTCGCCCCGGCGTAGGCCGGGGTCTAATTTTGCGTCAGTAGCTGGCGTGTTACGAAATTGGATCCCGGCCTACGCCGGGACGACAGGATCCTTAATGGCGTGCCCAAGCGTATAAGCTCGATGTCATGTGACCACCATCCCGAACAGCGATGAAACCCACCCACCGAGAATCCCTGCGCCACATCGCGCTGCTGCTTCCCGCGCTGACTATTTTTTCGGCCTTCTGGCTGCTGCCGATGGCGCGGCTGCTGTCGGTCGGTGCCAGCGGCGAGATGGGTATCTCGGCTTACTGGGCGGTCATCACCGATCCGCGCTATTTCAGCAGTCTGGTTTCCACCATCGTACTTTCCGCGACGGTCACGTTCACGACCATCATCATCGCTGGCATTACCGGCATGTTCCTGCAGCGCAACCGTTTTATCGGGCGCAGTTTTTTGCTAGCCACGCTCACCTTCCCGCTCGCCTTCCCCGGCGTCGTCGTCGGGTTTATGGTCATCCTGCTGGTCGGTCGGCAGGGCGTGGTCGGCAGCGTGACGGAGTGGTTGTTCGGCGAGAAACTGGTCCTCGCCTATTCCATGGCCGGGCTATTTCTCGGCTACCTTTATTTCTCGATTCCCCGCGTCATCCTTACCATTATGGCCGCCGCCGAGAAACTTGACGGTGCACTCGAGGAAGCCGCGCGCTCACTTGGTGCATCGCCGTGGCAAGTGGTGCGTGATGTCATGATCCCCGGCTTGAAACCCGCCCTGATTTCATCCGGCGCCATCTGCTTTGCCACCAGCATGGGCGCGTTCGGCACCGCCTTCACGCTGGCCACCAAGATCAACGTTTTGCCAATCACCATCTATAGCGAATTCACCAACTACGCTAATTTCTCACTCGCGGCAGCGCTGTCCATCGTGTTGGGCCTCATCACCTGGCTGGCACTCGCCCTAGCGCGCTCGATGGCCGGCTCAACTGTCGCCGCCGCCGCATGAGTCCCGTCAAAGAATGAATCGTCCCGCACGTTTTTATTTTCAGCTCGCCTTCACGGTCGTCGTCTGCGCCTTTCTGGTGGTGCCGGTGGTGTTGTCGATCATGGCGGGTGTCACGGAGAATTTCTTTGTCGGCATCAAGAGCGGCCTCACGCTGCGCTGGGTGGTTGAAGTCTGGACGCTTTACAACAAGACCATCTTTCTCTCGATCGGCATTGCTCTGGCTACACTCGCCGTCACCTTGCTGATCGGCATTCCTGCCGCCTATGTACTCGCGCGACGCCAGAACCGCTACACGCGCTGGATCGAAGAGCTGATGGTGTTGCCGGTGGCCGTGCCAGGCCTCGCGACCGCACTGGCGCTAATCCTGCTGTATGGTCAATTCAGAGGCTTTCGCATTAGCTGGACCTTCATACTCGTCGGCCATGTGTTGTTCACATTGCCCTTCATGGTGCGCTCGGTGTTGGCCGTGATGAGCGCAATCGATTTGAAAACACTCGAAGACGCAGCGGCCAGTCTGGGTGCCACGTTCACGCAACGCTTCTTCCACGTCATCCTGCCCAATTGTCGGCAAGGCATTCTGGCCGGTGCGCTGATGGTGGTGACGTTATCGATGGGCGAATTCAATATCACCTGGATGCTGCACACACCGCTGACGATGACACTCCCCGTGGGCCTGGCCGATAGTTATGCATCGATGCGCCTTGAAATCGGTTCGGCTTACACCATCGTGTTCTTTATCATGATCATCCCGTTGCTGGTCGCCATGCAGTGGATGAGCGAACCTGCCAAAGTCAAAAAACATGGATAGCAACCCAGGCAACGCAGCCAAACTAGATACCGTCGGCATCCGGCTCAACGCGTGCGGCAAAACGTTTCCTGATGGCACACGCGCACTGGAGCCGGTTCAACTGGACATAAATCCCGGCGAAACCGTGGTGCTGTTGGGCCCCTCCGGCTGCGGCAAGACCACCATGCTGCGCATCATCGCAGGCCTCGAACAGCCGGATGCGGGCGGGCAGGTGTTCTTCGGCGAACAGGATGTCACCTCGCTGCCGATCGAGCAGCGCCATGTCGGCATGGTGTTCCAGAGCTACGCCCTGTTTCCCAATATGAGTGTGGCGGAAAATATCGCCTACGGCCTGAAGGTACGCGGAATGGCGGACGCAGAAAAGAAACAGCGCGTCGTCGAGATGCTGGCGATGATGCATCTGGATAGTTTTAGCGAGCGCCGTATCGACCAGCTCTCCGGTGGTCAACGCCAGCGCGTAGCACTCGCGCGTGCACTTGCCGTACGTCCGCGCGTGCTGCTGCTCGATGAACCGCTCACGGCGCTCGATGCCAAGCTGCGCGAATCGTTGCGTGCCGAAATTGATCGCCTGTTGCGCAGCCTGAAAATTACCGCCGTCTATGTCACGCACGATCAATCCGAGGCGATGGCGCTGGGGGATCGCATCGCCGTGATGGAAAAAGGCCGCATCGCGCAGATCGGTAGCCCGCGTGAAATCTACTATCGGCCATCTACTCGTTTCGTTGCCGATTTCATCGGCTCGATGAATCGCGTACAGGGCACCATTGAGGGCGAAAGCCTGCGGCTGCGGAGCGGCATTTTGCGCGTTGGCCCGCGCGTATCCAATGAAGTCTTGTTTCGTCCGGAAGACGTACGCATCGTGGTCAATGGCGAGGCGCAACTGCAAGCAAAAATCGTCAGCGCGTTTTTTCTTGGTGACCACACCCGACTGATTCTCGATGTAGGGTGCGAACAGACCATCACCGCCGAGACGGTTGATCGTCGCGAGTTCAAGCCGGGGGATGTTGTGCCGATTGCGGTGGATGCCGAAGCACTGTTATTTCTGGAATAGAACCGCCATGCTTATCTGCCAAATCAGCGATCTTCATATCAAAACGCCGGGCAAACTTTCCTACCGGGTGGTGGATACGAGTGGCATGTTGAAACGCTGCGTGGACCACATCCTCGCGCTCAAAACAAAGCCCGACATCGTCGTCGCCACGGGGGATCTCACCGATTTCGGTAGGCCAGATGAATACGCCCACCTTCGTGAATTACTGGCACCCCTTGCCGTGCCGCTGTACCTGATTCCCGGCAATCACGATCATCGTGAAAACATGATCGCAGCCTTTCCTGACCACGCCTACCTCACCCAGATGCGGCCATTCATCCAGTACGCCATCGAGGACTTGCCCGTGCGCATCCTGGCACTCGACACCGTCATCCCGGAAAAAAGCGGCGGCGAATTATGTGAGCAACGATTGGCGTGGCTACAAGAAAAACTGGCCGCAGCGCCTGACCGTCCGACCATCATCATCATGCATCACCCGCCATTCAAAACCTTCATCGGTCATATGGACAAGATTGGCCTCGCCAATGCGGATGCCCTCAAAGCCATCGTCAGCCAGCACGGCCAAGTCGAGCGCGTCCTGTGCGGACATTTGCATCGACCGATACAGGTGCGCTGGGCCGGCACACTGGCATCCACCTGCCCCAGCCCCGCCCATCAGGTCGCACTCGACCTGACCGACAACGCCCCATCGTATTTCGTCATGGAGCCACCGGGATACCAGTTGCATAAATGGCATCCCGATGTCGGGCTGGTTTCGCACACCGCATTCATCGGCAAATTCGATGGGCCGTATCCGTTTTACGATGAGGGTGGGTTGATCGACTAAGCTTCGCATCGCCAAATCACGCAAGTACTAACACTTCACATATTTCAAACGGACAAACCCGATGACCGACCGAATTTCAGATCTCCTTAAACTTGCTGCCAAGTGCATGGAAA
>JAYURJ010000157.1:0-11157 GCA_043756275.1 Betaproteobacteria bacterium
CACTGGGCCATTCAATTTTTACGGAAGCTGATTCACTGCCTACACTGCGTCGGAATGTACAAGACGCTGTGCATTGTCACTTTGAAGAATCGGATAAACCCAAGGTCATACGCCTTCATATCGTCCAGGACGAAATTCTGGCAGCATGAGGCTACCGCGCGATTTGACAGGGCTGAGCTGATCAAGCGGCTTGATAAACTTGGCTATGGAAAAACGCGGCAGACCGGTAGTCATGTCCGCCTTACCAGCGATGATCCGAATAGACATCACGTCACGGTGCCTTTGCATGACCCGCTGCGAATCGGCACGCTTGCCGCCATCTTGGGCGATGTCGCCACGGCGAAGGGTATTGACCGCGAGGAGTTGCTGCAAAAGCTCTTTGACTAGATGGAGCCTGCCGACCCCATCATGCTCTCAGCACTTGAGCATTTTAGCTACTGCCCGCGCCAATACGCGCTGATCCACATCGAGCAGGCGTTCGACGAGAACGTCCACACCAAACCCGGTGACGCGGTACATGAGCGCGTCGATGAGCCGGGCCTGGAACGGCGTGAAGGAATGCGAATCGAGCGAGCACTACCGGTGTGGTCGGAACAGTTTGGATTGATCGGCAAATGCGACATCGTCGAGTTCAATCGGGATGGCATCGCTTATCCCCTCGAGTACAAGCACGGCACCAAGCGCGTCAAGGTACACGATGATCTGCAATTGGCTGCGCAAGCAATCTGCCTGGAGGATCACGCGCGGGCGAGGATTGAAACAATACGATGGGCGGATCGCGGAAAGAGCAACAGCGCGTTGCGCCTTACTCCGTAAACATCGCCTGCAATATAGCCAATGTCTTCGTAGCGGCAATCGCATCGAGCTTGCCTAGTCGTTTGATCAGGCGGGACTTATCCACAGTGCGGATTTGGTCGAGTATGATCTGGCCTTGTTTGCGCTGGAAAGTGAGCGAAATGCGCGTGGGGTAGTTACGGCCCTTTGTCGTCATCGGGGCGACAATGACAGTGCCGATGTGATGATTCATATCGTTGGGTGAGATGACGATGCAGGGACGTGCCTTCCGGATCTTTGCACCTTGGGTGGGGTCGAGGCTGACGAGGTAAACGTCAAAACGTGAGACTACCAACGCCATTCGGATTTATCCCATTCGGTGGGGAGACCCATGTCGTCGTCGAGGGGCTTGTCGTCTTTATGCAATGCCATTTCGGCGAAAGCTTCGGACCATCCACTGCGTGGCGCATGAATGGGACGAACGAATAGCACGTTGTTCTCCACCTCAAGCTCCACTGAGTCCTTGAAACCGCATTGTTCCAAGATAGATTTTGGCAAGCGTATGCCCTTCGAGTTGCCAATACGGATGATGTTGGTTTTCACGGTTGATGTCTATTTTTTGAATGACTAATGTAGCCACATTGATTACTTTTACGGCTGGCATCAATCGCTGATTTGCGCATACGATTACCCGCTTGCCGGGATGATGCACTGGACTGGTTTCCGGCTTGGTTGGAACGACGGTTCACAGTAAATAATTCGCAGAACGCCATTCCACGCGGCCTCTGGCGCACAAGTGCCTGAAACGCCGCACCAGTGCTTGTGTTCTACTTTTTCTCCGCGCCAACAGCATCCCGCAAATCCTGTATCGCAATCGGTTTCACCAGATACACGGTTGCGCCAGAAGCGAGCGCTTGATTGCGTATTGCATTGTCGTCGAGCGCTGAGACCATGATGACTTTGGTCGACCCGTTGAGCGTGTGGCTGAGATTGCTCAAAAAACTAAGGCCACTCAATCTCGGCATGCGGATGTCGCACACGATCACATCAAAACGATTCGACTGGCAGCGGCCCAAGGCATCCAGACCATCCATGGAATGTTCCACCGCGAAGCCCATTTTATGCAGCGCCTGCGTCACTTGATCGGCTACAGTTTGATCGTCGTCAATGACGAGCGCGCGGAGTTGCGGGGTGCGTGGAAGAGACATTAGGGCAGGCCGCCATTGGATTTATTTTTATTAGTTTATCCCATCCGGTTGGAAACGTCGGGCTGCATTCGGCTGCCCTAAATGCAATTTGAAATTCCCGAAACGACGATTAAGCCGCAGCAACGCCGGTGACAGCTTCGAGGATCGCCTTGCTTGACGCGGGCTTCACCAGATACGCAGCCGCGCCCGCCTCCATTACTTCGCGCCGGATAGTCTGATCGTCCATCGACGATAGCAGAACCACGCGGCACGTCGATTGCGCCGTCAATCGCAGATTCTTTAGAAAGCTGGTACCGGGCAGTTTAGGCATGCGTATGTCGCAGACGACGGCATCGAACACGCTGGCACGATACATTTCGAGTGCAGCCATGCCATCGCCTGCAACCTCGACGTGGTAACCCGCGCGGCGCAGCACGGCTGATACGTATTCAACCATCGTGCTGTCATCATCAACAACGAGTGCCCGTTTTTGACTTGCGTTATTCTCGACCGTCATTCTTTTCTCAATTTATGGGTGGTGGACGTTACTGTTTGACGCAGTCGATGTAGTACGCGAGCTTGCCATCGCGTTCTGTTTCGACCAAACCATGGATATCGGTTTCAAAACCAGGGAAACTGCCGTTGAATTCTCTCGCAAAACGCAAATACTGCACAATGGTTTTATTGAATCGTTCGCCCGGAATCAGTAGCGGAATCCCCGGTGGATACGGCGTCAGCAGCACGCTGGTAATGCGGCCTTCGAGATCATCGATACCGACGCGATCAATCTCGCGATGCGCGAGCTTTGCGTAGGCATCTGCCGGTTTCATGGCAGGCTGCATATCGGACAAATACATTTCTGTCGTCAGTTTGGCCACGTCGTTGGCTTTGTACATATCGTGAATCTGTTGGCATAAATCCTTCAGGCCCACGCGCTCGTAACGTGGCTGCGCGGCAACAAATTCCGGCAGGATTTTCCACATCGGCTGATTCTTGTCGTAATCATCCTTGAACTGCTGCAATGCCGTCAGCAGGGTATTCCAGCGGCCCTTGGTGATGCCGATGGTGAACATGATGAAGAACGAATAAAGCCCGGTCTTCTCCACGATCACGCCGTGCTCGGCGAGGAACTTGGTGACAATGGAAGCGGGTATACCGGTCTTGGCAAATTTGCCGGACACATCCAGACCCGGCGTGACGATGGTGGATTTGATTGGGTCAAGCATATTGAAGCCCGACACCATATTGCCGAAGCCGTGCCATTTGTCGTTGGCCTTCAACACCCAATCTTCGCGCGACCCAATACCCTCGTTGGTGAGTTTGTCTGGCCCCCAAACTTTGAACCACCAATCTTTGCCCCATTCGTCATCGACTTTCCGCATCGCGCGACGAAAATCAAGCGCTTCCGAAATCGATTCTTCCACCAGCGCGTGTCCGCCGGGCGCTTCCATCATCGCGGCTGCTACATCGCATGAAGCGATGATGGCGTACTGCGGTGAGGTGGAGGTGTGCATCAGGTACGCTTCGTTGAACGTGGTCTTGTCGAGTTTGCGATTTTCCGATTCCTGCACGATGATTTGCGAGGCTTGCGAAATACCGGCGAGCAATTTATGCGTGGAGTGTGTGGCAAAAATCATCCCGTCTTTTGAGCGCGGACGATCCTTGCCGATGGCGTGCATGTTCTTGTAGAAATCGTGGAATGTCGCGTGCGGCAGCCAGGCTTCATCAAAGTGCAGGGTATCAATACGGTTACCCAGCACATCTTTCAACATCTCTACGTTGTAAAGCACGCCGTCGTAGGTAGATTGCGTAATCGTGAGGATGCGCGGCTTGGAATTTTTATCGGCGATAAATGGATTCGCGTCGATCTTTCTCTGGATGCTAGCTTCGCTAAATTCACTCAACGGAATCGGCCCGATGATCCCCAGGTGATTGCGCGTCGGCATCAGGAACACCGGATTGGCACCCGTCATGATGATGGCGTGCAGGATCGAGACGTGACAGTTGCGATCCACCACCACGGTGTCGCCCGGTGCCACGTTGGCGTGCCAAACCATCTTGTTCGATGTCGATGTGCCGTTGGTGACGAAGAAGCAATGGTCCGCGTTGAAAATGCGCGCGGCATTGCGCTCCGACGCAGCGACCGGTCCCGTGTGATCGAGCAACTGGCCCAATTCGTCCACTGCATTGCAGACGTCCGCGCGCAACATGTTTTCGCCGAAAAACTGGTGGAACATCTGGCCGACAGGCGACTTAAGGAATGCTACGCCGCCTGAATGACCGGGGCAATGCCACGAGTAGGACCCATCCTGCGCGTAATGGATGAGCGCACGGAAGAATGGCGGCGCCAGTGAGTCAAGATAGGATTTCGCTTCACGAATGATGTGGCGCGCCACGAATTCTGGCGTGTCTTCAAACATGTGAATGAAGCCGTGCAGCTCGCGCAGGATGTCGTTGGGAATGTGTTGCGACGTACGCGTTTCGCCGTACAGATAAATCGGCACCTCGGCATTCTTGAAGCGCACCTCTTCGATGAAAGCACGTACCCGCAACACCGCAGGGTCGATCTCTGGGCCCGGCGTGAATTCTTCATCGTCGATGGAGAGAATGAATGCGGAAGCGCGGCTTTGCTGCTGCGCAAACTGCGACAGATTACCGTAGCTCGTCGCCCCCAATACTTCCATACCCTCTTTTTCGATCGCATCCGCGAGCGCGCGAATGCCCAGTCCGGATGCATTCTCGGAACGGAAATCCTCGTCGATGATGACGATGGGAAAGCGAAATTTCATAGTTTTTCCTAGAGGCTGGAAGTCAGGATGGCGAGCGCCGGATTATACGGCAGCGCTACCGATAGCAGCGGGAAGCAGCAGTAATTAGCATCTAGAATCCCTCGTCGGCCCGCAAATACCGCCACTGCCCCATCGGCAAATCCCCGAGCACCACGCGCCCGATGCGGATGCGCTTCAATCCGACTACGCGTAACCCGACCAGTTCGCACATGCGACGGATCTGGCGCTTCTTGCCTTCGCGCAAAATAAAATTAAGCTGATCCTCATTCTGCCAGCGCACCCTGGCGGGCTTCAATGCCCGGCCGTCGAGCGACAAACCGTGATTGAGGCGCTTCAAATCTTCCGGCGACAGCTTGCCCTCCACCCGCACCAGATATTCTTTATCCATATCCGAGTCTTCACCGATGAGCTGCTTGGCAACACGTCCATCTTGTGTCAGCACCAAGAGGCCCGTGGAATCAATATCGAGCCGCCCGGCCGGGGCCAATTCTTTCAGATGCTCGCGTTTGAACTCCACCGTCTCGCCCTGCATCTGGTTTTCCGGTTTGATGAGCACAATCGCGGGCTTATATCCCGGCTCAGGCTGGCTGGACACGTATCCAATCGGTTTATTGAGCAGCACCGTCATACGCCCGCTTTGCGTTTCCACCGCCGCGCGATCGAGCTTCACGGCGACATTTGGCAGCACCTTGGTGCCCAATTCACTCACGCGCACGCCATCGACAAACACCCAGCCGCGCGCGATATATTCGTCCGCTTCACGGCGCGAACAGATGCCGCGTTCGGACATTAATTTTGAAAGCCGCAGTGGTTCCAGATTTTCCATTTTCGCCCTGTTGGCATCGCAGCTCTACACAGCCGCTAGTTTGACCTAACAAGGGGGATTATGCTTAAATCCGCCCTCAAACCACGGACATGGGTGGTTAGCTCAGCGGTAGAGCACTGCCTTCACACGGCAGGGGTCACTGGTTCGAACCCAGTACCGCCCACCAATGATAAACGGCACTTATGAGTGCCGTTTTCATTTTTGTGTTTCGTTCCCTGCCAGAAATTGTTGCGCCAGCGGGACGAACGACTACCGCGTCACGAGCGCAAGTTTCCCGGTAATTTGCGAACAGGAATTGTCATTTGCCGTAAATCTTGCCGTGAGTCCCGAAGGGTTCGCCTCGATTTCCAGCATTTCATAGTTGCCTGCCAGCCCGGTGCAAGTGTAGGTGCCGGTTGTGGATCCCATCCGCCCACCCTGCCGATAATTGCCGCTGTAATTGCAAACCAATCCGTTGCCGTTGGTGGTCATGGCGAAGCTTGTATTGGAGTTCGAGATGGAAACACCGACCACATTCTCCACTGTGCCGTTGTTGGCCGGGTTCGCGCATCCGGATGAGGTTTGCCTGAACACGCCCGCATAGTTTCCGGTCAGCTCGTTATTGCGGAAGGTTTGGCGCGTGAGTGCCTTCGTGACGACGACACCGTCCACACTGTAGGACAATGTTGCTGCGTCCACGAACGCCGTAAAATTGACGGTGCCTACTTGTCTGATGGTGACCGCATTGGGATTAAAAAAAGTGCCAAGCCACGGGCCAGTTGTTTGAAACATCGGACCTGAAAAAATAAGCGCCCCGGAGGCAGCCTGTCCTGCGTAGGATGCCTGGCCCGTGTAGAAGGTGGGACGATTGTCGGTACCGTAGACAAAAAACGTCAAAAAGACCACTTCCCGCTGGTGGGTTGCGGTGACGCCCCAACCCGACTCATTGGCATTCCACCACAGATCCGTCAGATCAGTGGTGAAGGTGTTGGCCGAGGCGAACGGAGAACATAGCCATAGAGACAGTAAACATGCGGCGTATTTTTTCATTTTGATTTCCTAATTCTTTCATCGTGATTGTGGTCAAGGGATGCTGGTAAAACGTATTGTTTCTTGATCACCGGAGCACGTCAATCCGGACTGCCACCTGAAATACTGTAGGAGCAGTCCGACCTTATCTTGACGCTGTATTAGTCCCGTTGCTTGCGCTTTTCATCGTCGCGTTTTTGGTCATCGTCATCATTTTTCTTGTCTTTTTTGTCTTTCTTGTCTTTCTCCTTGGCTGTGACGGGCTGGGGCACTTGCGCAGGCGCTGCCGCATTGGGGACCGGTTGGGGCGGCTGCGGTATCGCGTTTGGTTGCGCGCGCTGCTGCTCACCCTTGACCCGTTGTTCCGCTGGCTTGCCGCGCTGCTCCAGCGGTTGTGGCGATGCTACCGGTGGCGCAAATTGTGGCGGTGGGATCGGAACAGCACTTTGCGCTGGCGCAACCGATTGCTCGCGCTGCTGGTTTCCCCTGCCCCGTTGTTCTGGCGGCCCGCCGCGCTGTTCCAGCGGCTGTGGAGATGCTGCCGGTGGCGCGAATTGCGGTGGTGGAACCGGAGCGGCGTTTTGTGCTGGCGCAACCGATTGTTCCCGCTGCTGGTTTCCCCTGCCCCGCTGTTCTGTCGGCCTGCCACGCTGCTCTTGTGGTTGTGCGGACGTTGCCGGTGGGGCGAACTGCGGTGGCGCGACCGGCACCGGTGCGACCGATTCGCTACGCCCGGTTGGGGCGCGTCGATCGTCGGATCTTGGGCGTGCTTCCCCAGCGCTGGCAGCCGGCGAAACGCGCGGCGGTAATACTGTCGGTGGCGCAATTTGTGCCGGGGCGACCACATTAACGACAGGTGCTGTGGCTGTTGCCTTGGTGGTCCTCAAGTCCCTGCGTGCGGCGGCATCAAGTGGCCGCCCGGGCTGCGCGGCGAGTTGTTGCTGCTGTGCTGCAAAGCCGACTGGCGCTTCCGGAGGTGCGCTACGGGCAACAACCGCCCGGTCGAACATGCTACGCGGGGGTGCGCCACCGACGGCTGCCGAGCCACGCATGCTCTGCGCTGTCGGTGCCACCGAAGGCACGGCCATGACCGGTGCGCTCGCCAACATTTCCCGTGACACCTGAACCGCCGTTCTGGAGACTGATTGCGACTGCACGAACGCGTTGGTTGGCACCGCAACGATTGCGCCTGGCACAGACCGATTTGCGTAAACAACATTGGTGATGTTCGAGTTGTTGTAGTAGTTGTTGATGACGGTATTGTTGATCACGGTGTTGCTGATATTGACATTCTCGAAATAACCGCGACTCACCGCATACGATGGTCTATAGACTTCGCGCGGCCCAAGCGGAAACCAGGCGACACCGCCAACGTTGCCGCTGGAGATGCTGAGCTGAAAATTGTTGCCGCCCACGAATGCCACCAGCGCTGGCGCGTAGTAGGCTCGTTCGCGCACCGAACCTGGCACCCAACCCCAGCTACCACGCAGATTCGCCCAGCGACCGTAATGGGATACCGCAAAGCCCCAAGGCGCATCATCCACCCACGTCCAACCCCAAGGATCTACCCACGCCCAATGACCGTCGCGGTACGGCGCCCAGTTCGCCGAGACACGTGTCGGGAACCAGACGTTGCCATAGGAAGGATCAACGCGCCAGGTGCCATTGGTATCGAGATCCGCGTAGCCAATCACATCCTGCGAGACGTAGCGCGCCGACGGTGAATTCTCATAACGACGGTCGCGATCACCAGACCACCGGTCGAAATCATCGAAGCGTGGTGGATTTACAGATTCGTAATCCCGCAAACCATTGCCCCTGAAGCTGTATGCCTGCCGTGAATCAAGGATGTACGCAGCACCGTCTCCATACGCCTCGCCCTGACCGCGGCGCACGTAAATGTCGGTGGAGTAGCCGTCCGGGTCCACCGTAATTCGATACTCACCGGGTTGCGTCAGAGTGAAGGCAAGATTAGGCGTATTTATTTCAAACACTTGGTTGCGACTCAGTCGACGCACGCGAACGTTCAACGTACCCTGCAACAATTGTAGTTGCGCGATACGATCATCGAGATTCAATATTGATACGCTGGTATTTGAATCGATGCGAACCATCGCGCCGCCGACCTGAATTTCAGCGCGCGCACGGGTGTCAACCCACACACGATCCCCGGTGGTGAGCGGGCGGTTAATCGAGGCTCGCACCCAATCTTGCTCGCCGGCATACGAGAAGCTGACCGCCCCGGAAATGTAGCCCAATCGGGCGACTCGTGAAGGCGGATCCGCGCTGACCAAGCCGCTGAACGCTGAGAAGGTGATGCTGGCTGCGAGCAATAGAGCCCGAAGGTACGACGATTTTATCTGCATGACGATTCCTTAAAAAATGCGCTGCTGCTTCGGTAGATTGGATAAGCCGCGATACAACCGAATAGTCAAATTCAACTTGCGGCATCCTTTCCAGCTACATCCATAACGCATGTGTTCGTGTTCTGATGACAACAAAGATGCTGGCGTGTTATTTGTATATATGCGCCGTTGCGCTATCGAAATGCCGCGCGCATAGTGCATGAAAGTTGGCGCGCGAACGGGGACGCAGCACTTGACCCTAGCGACAGAGACCAAGTCGCCACTTATGCGGGTGAGTTGATATTTGGCGAGACATTTACACTTTGCATGGCACTGCAGCGGCGACGAATAGGATAAAACCGCAACGCAGTGTAGGACAGCAGGCGGACTTACTCTGAAGCAGTTCGTCAGGCGGGAATTTGTTCGACTTTCGGTGTCTGGCGCGGCAATGTCAGTTCTGAATCCACGGAAGCCCAGCCTTGCGCCAGCCGCCAATCTTGCCGCGCTGACCATGCTGATCAAGGTCCCCTTCAAATCCTTCGAGGATATTGAACGCGCTGGTAAATCCCGCCGCTGCCGCCGCTTTCGCGGTCCAGTGGGAGCGGATACCGCTGCGACATAAAAACAAAACAATATCGTTGGTTGCGCAATGCGCACCGAGATCGGTTAAAAAATTAGCGTTGGTTTCGCCGCTCGGCCAGTACTTCCACGAAACAAGCGACGTGCCTGGAATGCGCCCGATATATTCATTTTCAAAGTGACTGCGCACATCAATGATTTTCACGCCGTATGCGAAAAACAATCGGCTTGCTTCCTGTGGCGTGACCGCACCCGCGTATGGCAGTGAGGCCGCCCTCGCACGCTCTGCCGCAGTCGCCAGAATCTCCTCTATTTCATCTACTATCGCCAATCCCTCCCGGCCACCCTTTGAAAAGGGAGGAGAAAACATAACTTCACATCAGCTTGATCCCACAGTCCATGGATCACGCGGCGATGCTGTTCCCATTGCGATGGTTCGTATCGGCGCGCTGTCTCAGGCATAAATTGCCTGACAGGCGCGCCGGTGCTTGAGTTTAATTTTTCTTGGTCGCGCCCGACAGCGTTGACTGCGCAAAAACGCGGTGTGCCGCTTAGCCGGCCAGACGCTGCGGCGCGACCGTCTGCTGCATTCGCCATTGATGCTCGACGCTTGCATCAGAGATTGCCGCTGCGGCGAATACATCGCCGATGCAAAGTACGGTCGGGCCGGTGAACTTGAGCGATGACGCAGTCAGCCCGGCGAGTGTCGTGAAAATGCGTTGTTCATTTTCCAGCGATGCGTTCTCGACGATTGCGACCGGTGTGCCAGCACCCTTGCCTGCGCGCATCAGTGCAGCGGCTATTTGCGCTGCCTGCCCTGCTGCCATATAGAGGATGGTGGAATCTGCGGCAGCGGCCGTGGTCAACCAGTCGCTTTCAGCTTCATTCGGCCCGATGCGGGGGGTGGCAAAACTCACTGTGCGTGCGACACCGCGGCGCGTAAGCGAAATACCGAGCGACGCACTTGCGGCTAATGCAGCCGTAATGCCTGGCACAACTTCAAAGGCGATACCAGCCTCTTTCAACGCATCGATTTCTTCCTGCGCGCGACCGAAAATCATCGGGTCGCCCCCTTTGAGGCGCACAATATTTTGATAGTGACGCGCGGCTTCGACCAACTGGCGATTGATAAAACGTTGGTCGGTGGACACCTGCCCTGCACGTTTTCCCACGGCGACTTTCCTGGCCTTGATCGCGAGCGCTACCGTTTCCGGGTGCACCAGTGCATCGTAGAAAACAATGTCGGCTTCTGCAAGCAGGCGTGCAGCGCGCAATGTGAGCAGGTCGGGCGCGCCTGGACCTGCGCCGACGAGATAAACCTTAGTCATTACCGAACTCGCTCAGTGAATATCTGAATGTCTTTGGCACCAAAGCTGTTGGCGAAAGCAGCCGGGGCAAAGTCGCGCTCGATGCGGCCCGGCAATTCGCGCAGTCGCGCAACCTTGGTGTCGAGAGGAAGATCAGGCGTCATCATGCAGCCTCAGCAATTGGACGCCGTTTGAACAGCGGTCTGGGCTCAGCGACCGACCCTTGATAGGCGACCGAGAAATCCTTGAGAGCCTTTAGTGCGTCGTGAATGTCTTTGTCCGCGCGTACCGCAAACGCATTGAAGCCAACGCGTTGCATATAAAACAATTGGTCACGCAGCA
>JAYURJ010000158.1:0-3866 GCA_043756275.1 Betaproteobacteria bacterium
TCCCTGCGCCACATGCACATAGCCCAGGCGGCCATTGGCAATCGATATTTCGGCTTGCTCGGACCCGTTGAACAACCCTGCATAAAGACAGGCATCCTGATGGATCACGACCGATCCCTCACGACCGTTTGGCGATCCAATCAGCCTCAACTGACCACGCTTGGAGGCGGCGTCGAAATGCTTTTCTTCATATGACGGCTCGATGCCAGTCACGTTCGGCATGATCCAGATTTGCAGAAAATGTGTTGTACCAGTTTTGGAGTGGTTGAATTCGCTGTGTGTGATGCCGGCACCCGCACTCATGCGCTGCACGTCGCCCGGTTTGATGGCTGAGCCATTGCCCATGCTGTCCTCATGCGCCAGCGCGCCATCGAGCACGTAGCTGATGATTTCCATGTCACGGTGGCCGTGCTTACCAAAGCCCATGCCGGCCGCGACGCGATCTTCGTTGATCACCCGCAGCGGACCGAAGCCCATGTGCTTGGTATCGTAATAATCGGCAAACGAAAAACTATGGAAACTCTTTAGCCAGCCATGATCGGCGTATCCGCGTTGGTCACTTTTTCTTAGTTCAATCATTTTGATATCCTTGTTTTGCCTTAATAACATTGCATGACGGTATATTGGGTTGGACATGGTGATTATTCAAGCGGATAATTTTGGCCATCTTATTCAAATAATTCGAATATGCGGCTTTCCCTTGATGCGCTACAGGTATTGGACGCGATTGAACGCGGCGGATCGTTTGCAGCGGCCGCCACCGAGCTGCATCGCGTCCCTTCCGCCATCACCTATACCGTTCAGCAACTTGAGCAGGACCTGGACGTGCTGCTGTTTGATCGGCGTGGCCATCGCGCCAAGCTCACCGGTGCCGGGTTTGAATTATTGACTGAGGGACGTCAATTGTTGCGCGCCGCCACCGATCTGGAATGCCGCATTCAACAAGTCGCCAAAGGCTGGGAAACAGAACTGCGCATTGCGGTCGATACGATCATCGATCCGCAGCGATTGTTCCCGCTGCTTGCCGCATTTGACTTGGAAGCGTCGGGCACGCGTATCAAACTGATGACCGAAGTGTTAGGCGGCAATTGGGACGCATTGATTTCCGGACGGGCGGACATTGTGATCGGCGCGTCGGGCGACCTGCCACCGGGCGGTGGATATGCGACGTTACCGTTGGGCAGACTCCAGTTTGCCTTCGTGGCCGCCCCAACGCATCCAATCTGCAATGAAGCCCAGCCATTGGTTGAGGCGACAATCCACAAATATCGCGCCATCAGTGTTGCGGACTCATCACGCAACCAGCCCGCCAGAACTGTCGGCTTGTTGTCCGGTCAGGATGTACTGACGATGCCGTCCATGTCTGCAAAAATTGCCGCGCACATCAAAGGTCTGGGCGTGGGCTTTTTACCGCGCGCCATCGCTGAGCGTGAGGCGCGTGCGGGCAGGCTAACCATTCTCAACGTCGATATAGCAAAGCCCGACGGCGAGATGGTCATCGCGTGGCGACCAAACCGTACCGGCAAAGCGTTGCGGTGGTTTATCACGCAATTCCAATCGCCCGATACGATTCAAGCATTGCTCTCTATTGACCAACCCAAGCCGGCGGGCAAGGTAAAACTGCCGTCGGCTGCAACGGCAAAATCGAAATGACGCACAATCGCGCTGAGCGGAATCGGCTTGTAGCTGTGGGGAAACAACCCCGATCCGGTGAGATCCTCCCGTACCAGCGCCGCGCCGAGTGCTACGTCATCAATTTCCAGCAAGACCAACGCAGATTTGCCCGCATAGTATTTTCGTGCCGTTCGCGCGACTTGACGCTGCTCGGAGCAGTGGATAAATCCTTCCGCAGTGAGGTCCGCACTTGCGAAAGCACCCTCGCGTTGCGCGCGCGTCCAGTCGGCTTGTTCAGCGATGCGATAAATCATGGCGGTTGTTCCAATTGTCGATTTGAAATATTATGGGCTATGTAGGCCGCTTCGCGCCCTCACCCACCGGCCCGTTGCATTTCGGCTCGCTCGTCGCAGCACTGGCCAGCTATCTCGATGCCAAAGCACACGATGGCAAATGGCTGGTGCGCATCGAAGACATCGACGAGACACGTTGCAATGCAACCTACACCTCCGATATTTTGCGCACCTTGCAGGCATTCGGTATGCAATGGGATGGCGAAGTAGAAATCCAAAGCGCCCGTAAAGGTTTGTACGCCAATGCGCTCCAACGCCTGCGTGCACGCGGACTGGTCTACGCCTGCGCGTGTTCACGCAAGGAAATTGCCGACTCTGCCGTTGCCGGACTGGATGGACTTGTGTATCCGGGCACTTGTCGTGACATGAGCATTGATGACGCAAATACGGCAATCCGGGTACAAACAACGAGCGAGAAAATATCCTTTACCGATCTGGTACAGGGCGAGATCGAGCAACGAATAGAACAAGAAATCGGCGACTTTGTCCTGAAGCGCCGCGATGGATTGTTCGCCTATCAACTCGCTGTGGTCGTTGACGATGCTGATCAAGGCATCACCCATGTCGTCCGCGGTGCCGACCTGCTCGATTCCACTGCGCGACAAATTTACCTGCAACGCCTGCTCGGATATCCGACACCGCAATATCTGCACATCCCGGTGGCGGTCAACGCGCTGGGTCAAAAACTCTCCAAGCAAACGCTCGCCATCGCGGTGCCGACCATGCAGGACGCCGTGCACACTGTATTGTTATCGGCACTCCGATTCCTTGGGCAGACAATACAGCCGCTGGAAAGCGCGCTGCCGATTGCCGATTTCCTTGCACGAGCCGCGCGCGGCTGGGATCGCGCCCGCATACCCCGCTCGCGCGCTATTCCACACATCAGCGCACGCACCGACGTCACCCGACCGTTCTGAGCGAAAAGTCGGTCACAGACTGGCACCAAAATCCCCTATTCAGGTGCTTTTATCTGCATTTCATCGGCGTAAACTCCGCTCGATAAATCTGTTTTCGCGTTTCGTCGCATCCAAATGGCAATTCATCCCCGCCGGGCGCAAATTGCGCCAGTCGAATGGAACTAAACGAAAAACTAAAAGGTCGCCATGTTATTCAAACGCACTCCATCCTCAACTCTCGTAGCAAGTTCCGGTCAGGGCCGCAGCGGCTGGATAAAAGTCGCCGTCGCGGGACTCTCTGCCGTACTTGTCATCGGCTCACTCGTCGCCTGGCGCGCGACGTCAGCAAAAAAAGACGAGAAAAAACCCGATGCCAACAAGGTTTTCGAGCTTGCCGCGAGCGATATCGCAACGCTGTCGCCGCAGAACCTAGGCCTCGTCATACCGGTTTCCGGCACAGTCAGCCCGGTGTTGCAGGTGATGGTGAAATCCAAGGTGTCAGGCGAAATTGCGAAGGTAAATGTGCGTGAAGGCGAACGCGTGGCGGCTGGCCAGATTTTGGCGTCAATCGATACGTCTGACCTAAAAGCGCGCCACGACTCCCAATTGGCAATGGTCGCTGAAAGTCAGGCAAAACTGGATTTGGCGCGAAAGAACGAGCAAAACAACCGCACCTTGCTGGCCAAAAATTTTATTTCGCAAACGGCGTTTGACAGTGTCGCCAGCGGCCTTGAAGTATCGGAATCAAATTTTAAATCCGCGACCGCGCAGGCTGCTATTACGCAGCGTGCTTTGGCGGACGCGCAGGTACGGGCACCTTTTGCCGGCATCGTCGCCAAGCGTGCAGTAAACGTGGGCGAGAAAATATCCGCCGACGCCCCGCTCGTGCACATCGTTGATCTATCAAGAATGGAACTGGAAGCGCCGATTCCGGTGTCTGATATTCCAGGCGTTCAGGTCGGCCAGGAAATCGTGTTCAAGGTCGATGGTTTTAGTGGACGCG
>JAYURJ010000159.1:0-3855 GCA_043756275.1 Betaproteobacteria bacterium
TGGGGACGGTGGTTTTCCGGCTTCAACGAAAGAACCGAACCCGGCCTTCAACGCGAGCGCGGGTGCTTCTGACGTAGATGCCACCTTACCCGATGAAGCCGTCACTGCGACCAGCCCTTCCACGACCTCACCTTGCGCGCGTTTGCCTGAATCGTCGGCACCGACGCGAAACATCGTGCCACGCACACCCATATTGGAAGTCGGCGTGCGGATTTCATAGCGGGCACCGTTGCTGCTCTGTTTCGCGACCCTCGTTTCAAGACGGCCGCCGTCAAGACGCAGCACGGTATCCGTCACACCGCCGCTGTTTACAAGCTGGCGGGCAGTCTCGATCCGCAGACTGGATTTGGGTTGTACTGTTAACGTCGAGCCGTCCGCCAGCTTGATCGTGACGAAGCTTCCATCATCGGTCGTGAGCTTGTCTCCCTCCATCACCCGATCACCGCGCGCAAGCACGCGTGCGCCGGAAGCCACTGAACCTTGCGTGGCGATGACTTCAATGGGGGCACCATCAGTGCGCATCGCTGATACCGGAATTTTGATCAGCTTTCCGAGCGGCAGTTGACGTGGATTAGGGACCACGTTGAACTTTTGGAAAATCTGCCAATCGTTGGGTTTGATGAGATAGCGCTTTGCCAGTTTGGTGAGCGTATCGCCGTTTTTTGCAGTGTGCGTAAAAAAGCGCGGCTCTTCTGCCCTTGCAGAAAATGCAATCAGCAAAAGAAAAACGGCCACTGCGATTCGTTGGAAATTTATCAAGCGAAGTTATCCCTAGGTGTAATGGTAGAAATGCATGCCCGTTGTTGCCATAAAACCGGCAATTACAGGCACGAAGTATTTATTGACTCGCCGGTGATTCGTCGGCCACGCCAACTTTTTCCAGCCGATATCCAAAGTTATAAACCGGCGTCAAACGGACGCCACGCGCGGGGCCGATGTCGAGTTTTTTGCGTACGCGGCTCATGTGTGTATCAACGGTTCGCGACTGCACATCGGCAGATCGCCCCCAAACGCTTTCGGACAAATGGCCGCGAGAGATGAGCCTTCCCAGATTGCGAAAAAGAAAAACCGTCAAATCGTATTCCTTATCGGTCATCTCGATGCGCGCCCCGTCAAGGGTTACCACGCGATTCACAAGATCGATGCCGTAAGGCCCAACAGAGATCGGGTCAATGTCGGATTGTTTGGGCCGCGCGCGTCGCAGAAGGGACTCAACACGCGCCAGCAATTCAAGGCGACGCACCGGCTTGACCATGTAGTCGTCCGCGCCAGCTTCGAGAGCTGCAACGATATCAGCCTCCGAATCGCGGCTGGTTGCAAACAGAACAGGCACCGTTGATTGCTGCTTTTCACGCAGCCAGCGAACCACTTCCTCACCCGAAAGATCGGGTACGTGCCAATCGAGCATGAACAAATCGAAGCTTTCCCGACTTGCCTCACGAACAATTGCCTTTCCCGACGTGAAATTGTGGACGCTATGACCGGCTGCTTCCAGCCAATGTTGCATCATTGTTCCCACGACGATGTCATCTTCAAGCAAAGCGATTCGCATGACTTCACCAACTCTTTCAGCTTACGTAAATTTCCAGCAGGGCAGTGTGCGCCTTAATTCAGGCTACGGGAAACTCTGATTAAGTCTAATTTGGATGTGGTTCAATGCTTCGACAGGCCCAGCACAGGCCGAGCTCACCACGAACGGAATCAATAAGTCGCCGCTCGTCCTGAGCCTGTCGAAGGACTTGAGCAGCGGTTCTCTAGCCATCTGCTGCATCTGCCGTATCAGCCGTATCTGTCGCAACCCGCTCCAGACGGTAGCCTGCGTTATAAATCGGCTGCAAGCGAAAACCATGTTGTGGCGACAGGTCAAGCTTTTTCCTGACGCGGGAGATGTGCGTATCAATGGTTCTCGATAATTCTGAAATCGGTCGGCCCCACACTGAACTGGAAATGAGTTCACGCGAAAGCAATTTCCCACAATTATTGAACAGAAAAAGCGCCAGCTCGAATTCTTTTGCTGTCAGATCAAGCAGCCTTTCATCGCAAAATATCTGCCTGCCGCTCGGCAAAAATCGATACGCGCCAAACACTTCTTCCTGCGTGCCGACCGGTCCACGGTGCAAGCGCCGTGTCACCGCGTTGAGGCGGGACAGTAATTCCTGATGACGGACCGGCTTGACCAGATAATCATCGGCGCCTGCGTCAAGTGCGCGGACCACATCGACTTCCGCGTCGCGAATGGTGGCAAATAATATTGGGGCAACAATCTGCGGCTGCGCCCTCAACAGTTTTAACACCTCGAGACCCGTGATGTCGGGCAACATCCAATCGAGCAGAAAAACATCAAATTCCTGTAGCGACGCGTGATCGAGGAGTTGCGCGCTCGATGCAAACAGCGTCACCCTATGATTGGCATCCTCCAGCCATTTCTTTGTTATCGCCCCAACATCAGGGTCGTCTTCCAGAATCGCAATCAGCATAACGCTTCCCTTTGGCCTGCCCACATTTTACGCCGTTCATACATTGCAAACCAGCTTGCCACAACGGGTACAGCACGAGGCGCTGATGTGGATGTTTTACAGTTTCCACGAAGGCAATAGTTACTTTTACCCTAAACGGAGCATCTGCGCATAGGTCACAAACGCGACACACTAGTGTAGTGCTTCGTATTTGATGCGACTTAATTTCGCACTCACCGGTCGACTCCTTCCAATGTGTACAGAGGAAGGCGTATGCAGCGGGAAATGGAGTCTCACTTAACAACATCCAACTTCGTCACCCCACCCATATACGACACCAATACTTCCGGCACCGTCACGCTGCCATCGGCCTGCTGATAATTCTCAAGCACCGCCACCAGTGTTCTGCCCACGGCCAGCCCCGATCCATTGAGCGTATGCAGATTCTGCGTCTTGCCTTTTTCGTCCTTGAAGCGCGCCATCATGCGCCGCGCTTGAAAGGCTTCAAAATTTGAGCACGAAGAAATTTCGCGATAGGTATTTTGCGCGGGCAGCCATACTTCAAGATCGTAAGTTTTGGCTGACGAAAAACCCGTGTCGCCGGTACAGAGCAACATGGTGCGGTACGGCAACGCCAGTTTTTGCAGGATCGCCTCGGCGTTCGCAACCAGTGCTTCGTGCGCGTCAGCCGATTGTTCCGGATGCACCATCTGCAAAATTTCAACTTTCTCGAATTGATGCTGACGGATCATGCCGCGCGTGTCTTTGCCGTAGCTGCCAGCTTCTGATCGAAAACACGGGCTGTGGCAGACGTACTTCAGCGGCAAGTCTTTCATCTCAACTATGGAATCGCGCACAAAATTGGTGACCGGGTATTCAGACGTTGGAATCAGGTAAAGATCGCGCCCTTCGATCTTGAATAAATCGTCCTTGAATTTCGTTAGCGATGAAACACCATCGGCGCTTTCGCCCGAAACCATATACGGCACGTAAACTTCCGTGTAGCCGTGTTCGGTGGTGTGCACGTCCAGCATGAACTGCGCCAGGGCGCGCTGCATTCTGGCGACGCCGCCTCTGAGGACAGAAAAACGCGCACCAGAGATTTTCGTCGCGGTTTCAAAATCGATACCGACCAAACCTGCGCCGAGGTCAACGTGATCTTTCGGTGTGAAATCAAACACGCGTGGCGTACCGACGCGGCGTACTTCGACGTTATCAGCCTCGGATTTTCCCTGCGGCACTTCAGCGCGCGGAATATTGGCAATGCCGCGCAAAAAGCTGCTGAGCTTTTGCTGCAAATCCGCGAGTGCACCCTCGTTGTTTTTTAGTTCGTCCCCTACGCCGGCTACTTCAGCCATGATGCCCGCAGTATCTTCGCCCTTGGCTTTAAGAATGCCGA